>SKYX01000053.1 GCA_007127655.1 Desulfonatronum sp. | reverse complement strand
TGGCCTCGCCGGGTCCGTTGACCACGCAGCCCATCACGGCCACGGTGAAGACTTCGGTCACGCCGTCCAGGCGGCGTTCCACCTCTTCGGCCAGGTCCTGGAGGTCGATTTCGGTCCGGCCGCAGGTGGGGCAGGAGATGATTTCCGGGCCCCGGCTGCGCAGGCCCAGGCTGCGCAGGATTTCCCAGGCCGCGCGGACTTCCAGGACCGGGTCCGCGGTCAGGGAGACCCGCAGGGTGTCGCCCAGGCCTTCCCAGAGCAGGATGCCCAGGCCGACGCCGGATTTGACCGCGCCCCGAAGCAGGGTCCCGGCCTCGGTGATCCCGATGTGCAGCGGGCAGTCCAGCTTTTCAGCCAGAAGGCGATAAGCGGCCACGGTCCGGGGGACAGAGGAGGATTTCAGGGAGATCTTGAAATTGTCGAAGCCGCGCTGCTCCAGCAGGGCCGCGTGGCCCAGGGCGCTGGCGACCATGGCCTCGGGCGTGGCTCCACCGTATTCTCGCAGCAACTCCTTCTCCAGGGAGCCGCCGTTCACGCCGATCCGGATGCAGGCTCCGTGGGCCTTGGCCGCGTCCACCACCCGGTCCACGTTGGCCTTGGCACCGATGTTCCCGGGGTTGATGCGCAGCCCTTGCAGCCCGGCTTCCAATGCCCTCAGGGCCAGACGGTGGTCGAAGTGGATGTCCGCGATCAGCGGCACCGGGGCGGCGGCCTGGATGCGCGGCAAAACCGCCGCGGCCGCCTCGTCCGGCACGGCCAGGCGCACGAACTCGCACCCGGCCTCGGCCAGCCGGGCGACCTGGGCCAAGGTCGCTTCCGCGTCCCGGGTGTCCGTGTTGGTCATGCTCTGGACCCGGACCGGATGCGCGCCGCCCAGAGCCAACCCGCCCAGGGTGATGATCCGTGTGGAACGACGGGGGGGGATGAGGTCAGAGGGCGAGGTGGTCATCGTGGGGTGAAACTCCCTGGCTTCCGAGAGGATGGTTCAAAATCGACCGGCATCCCGAGGTAGGTTCGTACATACGGACGTGGACTCGGTTTTTACGCGGAGTTCGCTCAGAGGTAAACCTGCTCAGTGTTCCGGTTGAGAAAAGCCATTCCCACGAAGATGGAAACTAACGGTCGGAATGAGGCGTTCCCCAAGAATTACTGAAGAGTTGCTCCAGAACAAACACGATCTGTATGCAATTTTGGCAGGTCATCACCGAATTACGTGCCGCAACAGGTCTTCCTTGTTGCCGAGACCTTCATAAAATACATCCTGACCTGAAAAAACACCGATATATGGCTGACGATGGTCAAGGTGTGTCCATTTCTCCAAAGGCAAGCCGTTGAACAGCGAGTTTGTGTTAAAGTCTTTTTCACACTTGCCGGTATCGTGAATAACGATAAGAAAAACCGAATACCTCTCGAAGTGCTGCTGCATGGTTCGGACAAAAGATCCAGGGTGCTCTGCAATGGAGTTCACATCATTGGGCAGACAAGAATCCATACTCGCCAGCCGGACCGGGGTTGCATCAGGGCCGATTCCTATGAGATGCAAACCTCGATCAAGTTCCAAAACCGTTTTTTGATTTGAACCCATCCCCACAACATTTGAACGTCCTCCTTTTAAGCCTCCTACGGAACTGACCACCAGGGTGCCATCGATCCTGAAATCGGCCAAGTGTAAAGAAGGCAACTCTTCCAGATCAAGGACATCAAAGAGCGACAGGTTGCGAAGCCGGGATCGCCGCAGTTTGTCTCGGGCCATATCCGTATTTTCCTTCAAGGCTTCTTCCACAGTGGACTTTGTAAAACCTCGTGTTCCATGAACGGGTTCCCACGGAATTTGCGTCGCGTTCAAACGCCCCATGGCGACACACATGTCCTGTCTTCGAGCTGAAATGTGAGCCAATGCCGTGGCAGCGATATTCCGGCATGTGTCGATCCAAATCCAGGCTTGGTCCGGCGCAAAATCACGCAGATAATCTTTGAGATTGAGATTTGAATTTATATCAAAGAAAATTTCCCGAACGCTCAATGCAGCATCCAGGGTCAGAAGCACCGGAAGATTGATTGATCGATTATCGAATTCCACCCGGCCTTGATGCGCGTCAACCAGGAAGCCGCCATCAAGCCCCGGAAGATCCCACAGACTTGTCAATTGCTCCCGCTGAGACCTCAAGAAGGCGTCCACATCCGTAAAGCGTTCCATGAGATTCGGCGTTTGGTCCAGGAGATCTTGGCCGAATCCCAAGTCGTCCTGATTCGCCTCAAAACTTCCCAGGAGCCCAAGCAGTGTGGGGCCCACATCGAGCATGGAACCGATCCGCTCGTTTATTGCGCCGCCATCCATACCCGGATGCAGAATAAAGAACAGATTGCGACGGTTACCCTGGTCCAACAGGTCCGTGGCGGTGTTGCGCAGTGCCAGATGGTCTGATGAGACAACAATAAGCGTATTCCCGGCATGCTCGGAAGCCATGATTTGCTCAAGAAAACCAGAGACCAGAAAGTCCGCGCAATGAACAGCATTCAGCATTGGGTTGCCGCCGTCCGCGTAAATGATCTCCTCGCATGACGGGGAGATGTGGCCGGTGGGGTGGTGCGTGTCCAGAGTCAGAAGAAACAAGGCAAAGGGCTGGGCGTGTGAGGCAAGATCAAGAAATATTTGAGTAGCGTGATCAAAAAGCATGTCATCATGGATTCCCCAGGTATGGACATGATCCTCGCCACTGAGGCGAGGGCGCCACAGGGCCGAAACGTGTTCCGTGACCCAACGGATTGGGCGTGAATGGGTGAACCTCTCGGTACCGGCTGGTTTCTGCTCTGATCCTGCCATTCCGGTTGCCGTCATATGAAGCGCATCCCAAGTGTCTTCTCCCCGCGCCAAGATTTCTTCGAGCCCATAGACCCTTGAGAAACCGTGCGTTTGATAAAATCTGCCCTTCCCAGCAAACTCCAAAGAGGCTCCTCCCAGGTAGGACAAAGTATATCCATGTGCACCCAGAATATCTCCGAGGCATACGGCACTTGGCAAGAACTCATTCATGCCCGCCATGGCGTTGTTCATGGAGTGATGATCCGAAGTGGTGACAAGGGGAACGCCACACTGGCTTGCAACCATCCCCGCGATTGTCCATCCTGTTCCATAAACCTGTCGAATATCCGTAAAGGAAAGGCCTCGGTTCCGGATGCGATTTAGGCGTGGAAGCAGGCCGGGGAAAAGGGTCTCGTCAAAATAGGTCTGTTCCAGCCCTTCCAGGTAGATGTAAACAATATTCATGGGATCGTCATCAGCTTCACTTTCCAGCATGGTTCCGAGTTCTTGCCCTGACCGGATTTCATCAAGCTGATCAGAACGAACCGAAGCAAGAGTGTCTTGCTGGAACAATTTGTCTCCCGAGGTTGCATGGGATTGCTCATCAAAATCCACCAGGAACTCATGGGTGATGAATGCGCACAGATTGCCGACACCCGGATTGATTACGATAGCGCAGGCGAGGAGAGCGATACCAAGAGGAGTGGAGGCTCCGGACCGCTTCAGCGAGGGTTGAGACAGATGGAGAAAGGCGAATAGAAGAGAATTAACCCCAAGATATAGCGATATTAAAGCGAGTGCGGCCACGTGCGTATATTCTCCATGGCCTGCACCGCGTAGCCCATACCGGAGATGAAACACGACAGACTCATCAATGCCCCTGCCGGTAAAGAAATCGGCGACAAGATAGACAATGGAAATCGACAATACGATGAAAAGAAACGCAGCCACGAGAAAAGCGAATACACGAGTCCTCGCTGACATCCTGAACAGGAGAGTAGCCGCGAACCCCAGCGCCAGCGAGATGAATACAAGCAGAGCTGGATGCATGTCGCTAAAAAGGGAAGAAACGGGGAAGAGGAAAGACATGGAGTCAATGGGCATAACCACTTGCTCTTCAAAGCCCTGTATGCCCCAATGCAGACAGGGATCGAGCATAAAGCATCCTTGCCCTCATGAAGGATTACGGTACAAGCCAATCCGTGTAAACATTGTCAGCCCCCTTGGCCAAGTATTTTTCATACTCATCCTGGTTGTTAATGGTATGCACCCAGGAAAGCACTCCAGTCGTTTCAATGGCTTGCCGCGCTAGCCCACGATCAGCTCTGAATCGAGGCATTGCCAGCCCGAAAAGATCCATGTGTCGCAACCAGTACAAAACGTCCTCATCGCTTCCATGATAAGCATATAGGGTCAATATAACATCATCATAGCCCATATTTTTGACAATATAGTACTCCCCAGGCTGGTAAACTTGAGGAATAAAGCGCGTACTATATTCCGGATAATGCTCCGTGATCATTTCAAGTCCTCGAAGATTCTCCTCTTTGATATCGGTGACAATACGAGCATGCGGGTTGTTATCGAGCCAAATGATGAGATACTCCAACGTACATTTTTTAAACGTCTTATGCTGGTTAACAAGTTCTAAAAAATATTCAAGGCTTACAGGGCCTTGAAAATCCAAGTTGAAAAAGTGTCGGAAATTGATATCCCAATCATGCAGGCAAACCAAATGTCCATCGGTTGTCCAGGAAAAGTCAATTTCAAAAAGAGAGTATAAGTTTTTGTTAGCCTCCAGCGCGTTCAAGGAGTTGGTATAGGTATGCTCCCTATATCCACCTCCGGCGTGGGCAACCCGTGGTAGTGACAAACTCTGACGTTGAACAGCTGATTTTTGAGGATCAAGGACAGCTGGGTTCGAAAAATATGGGAAAAGCAGAGCAATGACTCCAAAGATGATGAAGAAGTTGCGATAAATCGTTCTTTTTTTTGTAATAAAAAAAAATAAAAGAAAACCAGCGACACAACAAAGAGTAAATGTGAAAACAAAAGAAAATATCAAAGTGTTAAAATAGAAATAGCCAATTCCACTTATGACAACGTCAAGATGATCTGCAACAGTTTCCCCAATGCCCAAGCCACCCATATAGCATTTCAAATTTAAATAAGCTGAAAAAATGAGTGTAAATGTGAAGAGAATTGGAATAATAGATAATGCAATCATAATATCATGGCATGAAAAAATCTGCACACCTTCAGCAGTTCCGGGAGGTCTTCAGGCTTGGGGCAGACACAGTGGTTTAATCCAAGCGAATCCCCCGGGCATGGCCAGAGAAGCCGTGAGGCCCAGAATATCTTGAACTTGGAGCTCTTACTCCAGTCCGATCCCGGCCATGCAGATGTATTTCAGTGTGGTGTAGTCATCGAGGCCGTAGTGGGAGCCTTCCCGGCCGAAGCCGCTTTCCTTGATCCCGCCAAAGGGCGCTTCGCAGGTGGACATCAGGCTTT
>SKYX01000104.1 GCA_007127655.1 Desulfonatronum sp. | reverse complement strand
TTTGGCCTCGGCAGCGGCCTCCCCGCGCAACAGCTCCACCTTGCTGTGGATATCCCAGCCGAGAATGAACACCTGTTCGCGGGCCTGGAGCAGCGCATGATGCACCGCCGCGAAATAGGCTTCCCCATTGCGCAGCACGGTGGCTCGTTGTGCTGAAGCGATGTCCCAGCAATTTCTGCCCGGACGGAGCAAAGGCTTTGATGATTCGGACATTATTTTGCATTCTCGTGAAAGGATGGTTCACAATCTCCAGTTATGCATTGCCACCCTGCTCCCCCTCTTTGTTCAGCAGGATCCCGTACAAATGATAATAGAGGAGAGGAATGAGCAGCAATGTCAGTGGAACGGAAATCAGGACGCCGCTGGCCAGGGTCAGGCCCAGCGGCTCCAGGGACGGTTCGAACACCAGCACGCCGCTCCCGAACATCACGGTTGCCGCGGTCAGCACGATGGGGCGGGTCCGCTGGGCCCCGGCCTGGATCACGGCTTCCCGTGTCGCCATGCCCTCTGCTTCACGCTGCCGGATGAAATCCACCAAAAGGATCGAGTTTCGGGCCACGATCCCGGCCAGGGCGATCACCCCGAGAACCCCGGTGCCGGCGATGTTGATTCCCCAGATCCAGTGGGCGGGAAGAACGCCGATGAATATCAGTGGGATGGGCAGCATGATCAGCAACGGCAGAATGTAGGAACCGAACCAGCCCGCCAGCAGGACGTAGACTACCAGCATGACCACCAGGCCCGCAGCGGCCAGATCCCGGTAGACATCCCGGGTCATTTCCCACTCCCCTGCCCAGGTGATCACAGGGTGGCTGGGCGCCTCCGGTCCGGAAAACCAGCGCACGGAAATGGCTTCATCCCCGTCTTTCTCGTGCAGTTCCCGGGACGCATCAAGCTGGAGACTCACGGGTTGAAGCCGGGAACGATCCAGATCCGCGACAACCGTGAGGACAGGCAGCAGGTCCCGTCGAAACCGGATCGGTTCGCCGGGCAGGATGGTGAAGTCCACCAGGTCCTCCAGGGAGACCGGAATCCCCTCGAAGTTATGGACATAGAGGGCGCGCAACGCATCCGGATCGCTGCGGCGATCCTCATCCAGGCGCACCATCACCGGAATGGACTCACGGGAAGCACCCTGCTGCATGTCCGTGACGGCCTGGCCCTTGACGGCCAGCAGCAGGGTGCGGGTCACTTCCGCGGGATTCACCCCTAAGGTGGCCGTGCGCTGCGGATCAACGGAAAGATCGAGCAGATCCAAGGCCGGCCTGGGGAACTGCTGGGTGACCAGAACATCCGGGTGGTCCCGGAACCAGTCCTGGAGACGATCGGCCATGGATTGGCGGGTTTGCGGATCGCTGCCGAATAGTTCGGCCGTGACATCCCGATCGTTGGAGGGTCCCGAGGGAATTCTGGAGATGAACCCAACGGCCTGAAATGGGGCCAGCCAGTCGACAAGGTGTCGGGCTATCTCCCGGCTGACGTCGTAACTGAGCCGGTCACGATCCGCCTTGGGCACAAGTTCCACATGCAGGCTGGCCTGATGCGGCCGGACATCCTCGGGAACCGGCATGATCGCCGGGGGAGACAGCACCGGGGCGTTGGTGCCGACATACGTCGTTACGGAGCGGATTTCCGGTATCTCTCGCAGGTGCATTTCCAGTATCGATGTCGCGGACAGTGTTTCAGCGAGTGGTGCGTCGGTCGGAAGCTCCACTTCCACGCTGAACATCTGGCGGTCCAGCAAGGGGGTCAAGCCGACCTGGACCACGCGCAGGCCGACCAACGCGAAGCTGGCCAACAGGCAGAGCAAGAGCAGGGCATACAGCATCCAGCGCAGCAGGCCATGGGCGATAAACGGGCCGATCACGGCGCGGTATGCGCGAACAGCACCTGTTTCCTCCGCATCCCGACGATCCTGGGATGCACTGGTGTCCTGCGTGTCGGAGCCAGTGGCCCGAAGCAACCTGCATCCGAAATAGGGTGTGATGGTCAGGGCAACCAGGAGTGAAAACAGCACGGCCACGGAAGCCCCCACTGGGATGGCGCGGATATACTGCCCCATTTCCCCGGAAATGGCCGCTGTGGGCAAGAGGGTCGCCACAACCAGAATGTCCGCGAGGATCGTGGGGTTGCCCACCTCGTTCACGGCCTTCACCGTCAACTCGCGGCTTTTTTCCCCGGCTTTGCGAAACTGGCGGGCGATATTCTCCAGCATCACCACCGCATCATCGGAAAGAATCCCGATGGCCAGAATCATCGCGGCAATGGAAACCGGGTTCAGCGTAAAATCGAACCTGTTGTAGACAAAGGGCACGATGGCCAGCGAGGTCGGCATCATCAGGGCAATGACCACGGCGGGCCGCCATCCCAGGCCGAGCCAGATGATCCCGACAACAACGAGCGTGCCGGAGAGCAGTTGGCGGAGGACGCGGTAGACGCGCTCGGTGGAATCTTTCCCGGCATCATAGGTGACGGCCACATGCACGTCATCCGGCACCAGCTCGCGTTGCAGCGCTTCCAGCCGTGCCGAAACGCGCCGGGTGACGTCGCTGACATTTTCACCGGAGACGACGGTCACCGCCAGAGACACGGCCGGCGAGGCCACGGCAGCCCTCATTTCTGGCGCAACGCCCCAGGAGCTGTCCGGGTAATCCCGATGCCAGTGCAGAACGGCCTGGGTCGCTCCGAGGTCGCCATCACGGATGTCGGCCAGATCCGCAAGATAGACCGGACCGGACTGATCCCGACCGATCGGCAAACGGGCCAGCTTCTCCAGGCTGCGGATATCCGTCCCGGCCTGGGCCTGGGTTACCGGGGCATGGACCAGCATGCCCAGGGGCACTGTCCGGGCATTCCCGGAAATGGCCAGCGCGATGTGATGCAGGTGGATGCCGTAGGCCGCCATGGCTTCGGGACGGGGCAGAACTTCAACAGTCCGTTTTTGCCCTCCATAGCGGACAATGCTGCGCACACCGGACACGGACTCCAGACGGGCGGCCAGTTCGCCGGCCATCTGATCCAGTTCCCGAGGGGAATGGCCGTCGCTGCTGATGGTTGCAACCAGCACGGCCAGGCGCTGTTCGTTGGTTGTCTCAATGCGCACCGGCCCGGCCCCGACAGGGAGATGGTCCGCATGGGAGCCGAACAGCTCCTGGAGTTCGGCGTAGGCCGTGGTTTCCGTGGTTCCCGCGGCGAACTCCACGACGAGGAGCGCGGCATGGCTCGAGCTGCTGCTGCGTACTTCGGTCACGGAAGACAATTGCCTGACCCACGCCCCGGAACGCCGTGCCAGCTGCTCATCGATGCGCTCCACCCCCCCACCGGGCCAGGGTATGAGGATCATGGCCGTAGGAACGTCGATATCCGGGCGATCCTCGCGGGGAGTGACCAGGAGTCCGTAGCCGCCGAGCAGAAGGCACGCGATGAGGAACAACGGAACCAGCGGGGAATCGATGAGCCGGTTCGCGATGCGACCGGCCAATCCGAGTTGCTGCTCCGTTTGCTGCTCCGGTTGGTCCATCCGTTGGTCCATCCGTTGATTCATCAGGGGGTCACCATGTTCGGAATCACCCGCTGGCCGCTCCGCAGTTCCCGAGGCGGGTTCAGGACAACCAGGTCGCCGGGCTCCAGCCCCTTGATGACGGGAACCAGGCCCTCCTCCCCGCCGTCCAATTCGCTGGTCTGTATCCAACGCAGGATGGCAAAATGCGTGTTGGTATCAGCCCGAACCAGCATCGCTCCGCTCAATTGGCCCTGATGGATCAGGGCCTCCCTGGGCAAGGCCGCACGAACGTCTTTTGGGGGTCCATCGTGGCGGGCCAGGACGGTTACGGCCTGCCCGGGCCGCAGGTGTGGTGCGGGACGTTCCAGAACCAGCCGGAGTCGTTGGCCGACGCCGTGGCCTTCCATTGCCGGGACGACCGCAACAAACCGGAGCGGATACGTGTCGTCCCCCACCGGACTGCGCAGAACATATGTGTGTTGGGATGTCAGGTGATCACCCGCTGTTGCCGAGATGGGAACGTCAATGCGCAATGACGATCGGTCTTCCAGGACAAGGACGGGGGTACCCGGGCCGACGAACGTTCCCTGGTCCACGAGGACGTCACTGATCGTTCCGGAAAACGGCGCGGTGAGCCGTGCATAGTCGAGGTTGACCCGCTGGGTTTCCAGTTCCGACAATGCTCTCCGGGCCTTGGCAGCCAGTTCCCGTTTCCCGACCTGCGCCTCTTCCAGTTGCTGACGGGGAATCAGCCCTTCCGCGAACAGTCTGGAAAGGCGACCTACTGTTTTTTTCGCCTGCTCATGAGCTGCCTGGGCAGCCGCATGCGTCTCCCTCGCCGCGGCAATGGCGGCCCGCACATCGCGGGATTCGACCGTAACCAATATGGCGCCCTGTGAAACCTGATCCCCGGCTTCCACCGGAATTGTCTCCAGCGTTCCGGTCATCCGGGTGCTGAGCACCGCCCGTTTTTTCGGCCGGAGCACCCCGGGGAACCGCCGGCTCATTGCGGCGGACCAGGGCTGGACCTCGACGACGTCGACCATTATCGGGGCAGCCTGGGCTGAAGGGGTCGACTGTTCCGGCTCGGAGCAACCGATAAGCCCGGACAGAATAAGCCCGGACAACATGACAACCAGGAATCCGGCAAGAAGTCTCTGGAGCAGATGTGGGCGCTGCATCAGGGTGCTCAGGGAAACGCCTCCAGCGGGTCCAGGCCGTGGGCGAGATAAACGTTCATTGAGACCATGAATGCACGATACTGCAGGCGGACATGGTCAACTTGGCGTTGGTGGAGCAGTGCCTGGGTCACCAGCATGTCATTCATGCTGCCCACTCCCTCCTCGTATTGTCTTCGGGCCAGTGTGGCCGCGATGGTTGCGGATTCCAGGGCCTTGCCCGATGCCTGCCAGGCTGACCATGCGGCATGCCAATCACTGCGCGTCTGCTCCTGGTCACGCACCACTTCACGGCGGACCTGTTCCAGTTCGATGCGCGAGAGCCTTCTGCGCGCCTTGGCTTCGGCAATTGCCCCTTTTCGATCCATGCCCTCGAACAACGTCCATTGCAGATTCACGGCCAGCAGCCATCCTTCGGAGTTCACATTAAAAGGCTCCCGACCATCGAACCACTGCTGACGAGCCACCATGTTCACGCGGGGAAGCCACCGTGCCGCCTCCCTTTCCAGCCCGGCATCCGCGGCGTCCAGCTGGATTTCTGCCGCTCTGAAGTCGGTTCGCGGTGCAGCGGACGTGGCCGGCTCAACCGGGGGGGACGGTTCGGGAAGCGGGCTTGTCAGGATCACATCGTCATGA
>SKYX01000054.1 GCA_007127655.1 Desulfonatronum sp. | reverse complement strand
CCCCGGTTTTTTCCCGCAAACTTCTGGAAGCTGCCCCTTTTCGGATCAGTCTCGTGCAGCCGGGTCTGGTCCGGCGGCGGAAGCTGGCCTCACGCTTTCGGGTTGTCGCGGCAGCCCTGTTTCTTGGTTCTCTGGCTCTGTTTCCCGTCGGGGGGCTTCTGGGAAAAAGAGCGCATCTGCTGGAGATGGAAGCGGAAATTCGCCAAATTCGCCCCCAGGCTCAAGTCGTTGCTGAAAAGCGTCTTGAAGTTCAGGATATAACGGAATTTTTGAGAAACCTGGCTCGCGAGTCGAATAATCAACCCATGGTCCTGGAGATGCTCCTGGAGTTGACCCAGATCCTTCCATCCAATGCCTGGCTGGAGGCGTTTTCCTTTTCCCAGAACAGGGTCCGGATTCAGGGACAGGCCGGCTCCGCCACGAGCGTGATCGAAGCCCTGGAAAACTCTCCCCTGTTCCGGGATGTCCGCCTGGACGCACCGGTGACCAAGGCCGGCAACCGGGATGTCTTTCAGCTCAGCGCGGAGTTGGAGCGATGACCTCAGGTTCAAACCAGATCGCGGTCTGGTTGCACACAGCCCCGGCCCGGGTTCGCTGGATGCTCGGGTTGTGTTGCCTCCTCGGTCTGGCGGTCATCGGGAATATCGGGTTGACCGTGGTGATGGATTATCACTCCCGGCTGACCGAGGCTGTTGAAATGAAGACCTTGGAGTTGCAGAGGCTCCGTCGTAACGTGGCCAGTATGCAGGAGTACGAGGAACTCCACACGTCCGTTCTGGCGCTTCGCGATGAGATCTTCACCTCCGGGTTGGTCAAGGCCGGAACTCCGTCCCTGTCCGAGGCCATGTTTCAGCAAATTGTCAACGATTGGGCGGATACGGCCCAGGTGAGCATTCTCAGCCTGCGCATCCTGCCGCGTGTGGACAGGGATGGATTCAGTCAGATGCGCATGGCGATCAATGCCCGGGCCGAGATCGGCGCCATCCAGACGTTCATGGGCCTGGTGCGCCAGAGTCCGCGCTTTGTTTTTTTTGAGGAAGTGGAAATCCGCACTATCAGCGCCCAGGAGCGGCGCTACTATTATTTCAACGCCCAACTTGCGGCCTGGACCGTGGTACCGTGACAGGACACCCAGGTTCCGGCCCCTTTGTTCATCTCAATCCGTAACTATTTCACCCTGAAGAGCTTATGCGACATTTTACTCTTGCATCATGGCTGCTTGTGAGCATGTTTCTGGGCCTGCTCGCCTCCTGCGCCACCATCGCCCCAGCCCCACATCAGCAGGTGCCGAAGCCGGGCTCGTTGGTGGACATCAAGCCCGAAGCAGACGATCTTCGACCTCAAGTGATCGTTGAAGATGCGGGCATTGTCCGCCCTGACTCCGCGGAAATCCTGCGCCAGCTCGAGGCGCAAAATCGTGAGTTCAACACCCGGATCAAGGATGTCATCGACCGTGCGCCACACAGACAGGCCGAATCCGTCCCCCCCCTGGCCGAGAAAGCCCTGGGGGAGGCCCAGCCCTTGTCCATGAATTTTTACGACGCGGATCTGGTGGAGGTTATCCGCTTGTTCATGAGCCTTCTGGATGCGGACTATATCCTGCACCCACAGGTCTCCGGGCGTGTTTCCCTGTCCGTCTCCGACTCGTATCGCCCGGATCAAATCCAGGATCTGCTGGAGGGGATTTTACGGATCAACGGAATGGCCATGGTTTTGACGGACGGCGTCTGGGAGATCATGCCCGTGGGCCGTGTTCCCAGCCAAATTTCCCGGGGAAGGTTTTACTTCCCCGAAGACGGGATTTCCGTTCGTCGCGGGCAGGCGATTCAAGGGCTGCGTCTCCATTTTATCCCCGCCTCGGAAATGGCGACCATCATCAAGCCCTATCTCTCCGAAAACGCGCAGATCTACGCCCATGACGCCAACGGGGTGATGCTGGTCAGCGACTTCCCGCACAACCTGGTCAAGGCGACCCAGTTGATCGAGGTTTTCGACGAGAGCGTCTTTGCCGGCGTCCATACCGCAACATACACCTTGACCTTTGTTCAGGCCGAGGATGCGGCGCGCGAGCTGGAGGAAGTGGCCAAATCCTTCGGGCTGGGTGGAGAGAATACCGGAATTCGCAGTCGTGTTTCCTTTCTCCCCCTGGCGCGGCTGAACATCCTGCTGGTTCTGGCCAGGGATCCCATGGTCCTGGAATTCGTTGACGTCTGGGTCAGTGAGCTGGACCGGGAACTGCCCCAGTACATTCAGGAGCAATACGGCGAGGGCATCTACATCTATCATGTCCAATATGGAAACGCCGCGGAAATCGTGGCCTCCCTGGACGGGCTGTTTGAGTACACGGAGCCCAAGGAAGGGGAGCACAGAACCCGTATTCTGCCCACTCCGGAACAGCCAGGCAGCACCACGCCACAAGATCCACCTTCCGGCTCGCCGTCGGCTGCTCCCTCGGACGTTCCCACGGAGACCTTTCCTCCGACCATGCACGACACGATGTTCGGTGGGCCTGCTTCCGCCATGCAGACCCGCGGAGCGAGCGGGCAACTGACCGGGCCGGTGATGTTCGTGGTGGACGAGCCGAACAATGCCGTGCTGATCCGGAGCAATACCGTGGATTATCCCAAGATACTCTCGGTCATCGAACAGCTCGATCAATATCCCCGGCAGGTGCTGATCGAAGTGATCATCGCTGAGGTGCGTTTGACCGAAGAGAACAAACTGGGCATGAATTGGAGAAGTCTGATGTACGAGGACGGGGTCACTCAAAGCTTTTCCCTGTCCCCAGGGACGCCTGTCCCCGGGCTCGATGCCGAGACCGGTATAATCACGTCCTTTCCCAGCGGCATGTCCTACATGATCCAGAGTACGGCCCGACTGCGCGCGGCCGTGCATGCTTCCGCGGACGACAGGAATTTTCGGGTTCTGTCCACGCCGACGCTTCTGGCTTCGGACAATAAGCCGGCGCGGATCAATATCGGTCAGGAACTGCCGATTCCAACATCGATCCGGGAGCGTGAGCCGGACACGTCATCGCGCTCCGATGTCACCACCACGGTCCAGCGACGCGATACCGGGATCATTCTTAAGGTAACGCCGAAGATCAACAGGCAGGGCATGGTCCGGATGGAGATCGCCCAGGAAGACAGTTTTTATGCTGGGGACTCGGAATGGGGGCCAATAATCGCCACACGGCAAGCCGAGACCACGGTGGCGGTCAATGATCAGCAAACCGTCGTCATCGCCGGCCTGATGCGCCAGGACCAAACGAACAGATCCCAGGGCATGCCCGGATTGAACCGGGTTCCTTTGCTGAAATATCTTTTCGGGTATGTCGAGAACAGATACGAAAGCAACGAGTTGATTATTTTCATCACCCCCCACGTGATCATCGATGAGCAGGACTCCACGTTCATTTCCAGAAATTTTCTGCATCGTCTGGACCAGATCAAGCTGCAACTGCGGTAGGCGGACATGCAGCCGAATGTTATGACTCCTGCATCAGAGACTGGGAACGCATGTCCAAACTGATCCGACACATGATCGACGCCAAGCTGGTCCTCAAGCGGGATTTGGACCGGATATTGGCGGCCGGGGAAAGTCGCGAGCCGCCCCATTTAGTGGCCTTGCGCACCGGCTTGATCTCCGAGGACGACTATGTGCGGGTTCTCAGCGAGGTCACGGGATATCCGGTCTGCGAGGTCTTGCCGGAAGGCTACCAAGGGGATGAGTTTTCCGGCATCTCCGTGTCCTTCATGGAAGAGCACTCCTTCTTCCCGCTGACCAAAGACGACACGGGCCTGTGCGTTGCCGTATTCGACCCCTTTGACCATGTTCTGCTCAGCAGTTTGAAACGGGTCTACCCAGGGACCGCCATTGTCCTGCGCATCGCGAAGCAGGAGCGGATTCGGGGATGGATTGCCGCCCATTTCGAGTCGACCTTGGACCCTGCCGAGCAGGGCAGAAGCGACTCAGGGGAGACGGCGGACGTTGATTTCGGGTTGCATGGCCAGGAGGACTTGGAGCAACTCCGGGATCTGGCCTCAGAAGCCCCGGTGATCAAACAGGTCAACCAGATTCTCACAGCGGCCGTGGAGGGGTTGGTCAGCGACATTCACGTGGAGCCCTTCGAGCACCGGGTGCAGGTTCGTTTTCGTCTGGACGGCGTGCTCCGGGAGCATCTGGCGCTGCCGGTGCATATGCAGCAAGCCTTGATCACCAGGATCAAGATCATGGCCAAGCTGGACATCGCCGAGCGTCGCGTTCCCCAGGACGGGCGCATCCGGATCAAAATCGCCGGGAAGAGCATCGATCTGCGGGTGTCCACGCTGCCGACCATGTTCGGCGAGAGCGTGGTCATGCGCATCCTGGATCAGAGCAGCATCAGTTTTTCCCTGGATACTTTGGGGTTTCCGGCACGGGAACTTCGGCTGTTCGAGGAAATCATCAGAGCGCCGCACGGGATCGTTCTGGTCACCGGACCCACGGGCAGCGGCAAGACCACGACCCTCTATTCAGCCCTGAACTCCATCTATTCCGTGGAGAAAAAAATTATCACCATCGAGGATCCCGTGGAGTACGAGCTGGACGGGATCAACCAGATCCAGGTGAACACCAAGGCCGGGCTGAATTTTGCGTCGGGGTTGCGGTCCATTGTTCGCCAGGATCCGGACGTCATCCTGATCGGCGAAATCCGGGACAAGGAAACCGCGGACATTGCCATCCAGTCCGCCCTCACCGGCCACCTGGTCTTTTCCACTCTGCACACCAACGACGCGGCCGGGGCCGTGGCCCGGTTGATGGAAATCGGGGTGGACGACTATTTGCTGGCCTCGTCGGTGATCTGCATCATGGCGCAAAGGTTGGTCCGGTTGCTTTGCGACCACTGCAAGGAGCCGCTGGTTCCGGATGCCGATCTGCTCCAGCGCTACGGCTTTCTGGGCAACAACGGCACCGACGCCGGTCCGCCCAGCCTTTTTTTGCCCATCGGCTGCAAGCTGTGCAATCAGACCGGCTATCGCTCTCGGAAGGCCATTTTCGAACTGATGGTCATCACCGATGAAATCCGGGAATTGATCCTGCGCAACAAAAGCGCCCAGGCCATCCGCAAGCTGGCCCTGGATCAGGGCATGACCCTGCTGCGACAGGATTGCTGGAGCAAGGTCCGGGACGGCAGGACCTCCGTCGAAGAGGTGCTTCGGGTTACGGGGCAATGATGCTTTGCAAGATGATGGGTAAGCTTTTCCAGTTTACGGACATCGCTATGTGACGGCCAACTTCGCCCAGGTCGAGGACATTCCCACCTTGTCCGAATGG
>SKYX01000237.1 GCA_007127655.1 Desulfonatronum sp. | reverse complement strand
CCCCTTTCTCATGCCCGAACAGTTCGCTTTCCAACAACGTTGCCGGGTAGGCCGAGCAGTTGATCACCACGAAGGGCTTGTCCTTGCGGGGGCTGAGGTCGTGAATGGCCCTGGCCGCCAGTTCCTTGCCCGTGCCCGACTCGCCCTGGATCAGCACAGTGGCGTCCGTGGCCGCCACGTCCTCTATCAGGCGGAAAATCTGGGTCAGCTTCGGGTTGCGGCCGATGATGCCCATGAAGCTGGACTGGGTGTCCTGACGGGTCTGGAACTGTTCCGCCTCCACTTCCTGCTGTACGGCGCGGCGCAGGGTCCCCGCGGCCTGGGACATGACGAGGCCGACCAGTTCCAGGTCTTGAGGCTGGCAGGCGCACTCCTTCACACAGCCCACGATCATGGCCCCGCACAGGATATCCTCATGATACAGAGGGAGAATGGACTGGCCGGGGAGTTCCGCCAGGCTTTCAGGAATCATGGGCGGGCGGAAGACCGTGGAATCGGGATGAAAAATCGGTTCCATGCCCTGGAGCAGGGTTTCGGCCTCAGCCGCGACCCGCGGATCCGTGACTTTGCGGACATCCTTCGCGGTGAGCACGAAAAACATCTCCCGACCGGGACTGAAGACCAGCAGGCTGGCTTCCAGGCACTGCAAAATGTCTTTGGTTCGTCGGATCAGGTAGTCGGCGATTTCCGGCATGGTGCCCAGGGCCGAGACATTGCGCACGATTTCGCAGGTTGCTCGGAGTTGACTCTGGGCCTGTGCCAGCTCGACGGTCTGAGCCTCCAGCCTGTGGGTATACTCGTGGATGCGCTCGGTCATGGCGTTGAAGGCCTCGGCCAGGACGGCGATCTCCTGCTGCCCCTGGACCGGGAGGGGCGACCTGCTCTTGTCCGGAGCGTAGTCCTGGGCCGCCTGAACCAGGGCAAGAAAAGGCCGTGTGACGCGGTTCAGGAAGAGCAGGCCCCCGAGCAGGGCAGGTAAAAGGATCGCCAAGGCCACAAGGCCGATGGAAAACCACAAGTTTTGGATTTCCCGGCGGAGATGTTCCTCGGAAACGCCCAGGCGCAAGATTCCGGCATGGCCCTCGAAGATGGGCAAAGCCATGTCCAGATAATGGGAGCCGATTTCGGAGACAATGCGCTGCGTCACTGTCCCGTCGCTGGGAAAGTCTTCGGGAAGATTGAATGTCAGCAGGTCCCGGGGCATTTCCCCGCCAAAGGTGCTCGCCAGGACCAGGCCATTGCGCACGATGAACAGATAACTCAAGGAGGGGTGGGCCGTGCGGTGCCTCTCCAGCATGTTCCGCAGGCCAACCAAGTCGTTAACCAGGACCAAATCAGCTGCTTCCGCGGCCAGGGCGCGGCCCACGTTCTCAGCCTGAGCCGCCAGGGTCTGCTCCAGGCTCTGGGCGTAGCGGTGCGAAGCCAGCAGGGTTGCCAGAAGGGTACTCAACACCACGAGTCCGGCCACGGCGGCCAAGAGGGTACCCTTGAGGGAGCGTGGTTTCATGGTACGCCGTGCTCCCGAAGGGGCAGCACGGTTTCCTGCAGCTCCAGGATCGATGCGTACCAGGCCGGATCAGCGGGAACAAAGCGGTCGATCATCAGTTTGTTGAGAATGACCGCTCCTTCGGGGTCTGTATGCATGTTCAGAAGGAGCCGTTGGATTTGATCGACCCGATCCCGCGGCATGTCCGGGGCGACCACGATGGGCGGGATGCCGTATGGCTCCGAACGCTTGATGACCCGGGTCCGGTCCGTATGCACAGGGTTTTCCCGGGAGTAATAGTCCCAGATCAGGCTGTCCACGGCCGCGCCGTCCACCAGCTTCTGGGCCACGGCCTGGATCGAATTATCGTGACTGTAGGTGTAGATCACGTCCCGAAAAAAGCTTTCCGGTCGCTCGCCCATCACGGCCAGCCAGTATTCCGGCACCAGTCGGCCGGTATTGGAGTGCGGGTCCGTGAAGGCGAAACTGGTTCCGCGCAGGTCTTCCAAAGACTGGTGCGGACTGTCCCGGTTGACGATCAGGTAGGAATAGTACGCGGGAGCGCCCTGGACCACGGGAGCGACCAGCAGCTCGAACCCGTGGTCTTCCCGGCCCAGGGCGTAGGGCCCGGAACAGATGAAGGCCAGGTCGATCTCGCCTTGTCCCAGTATCTCGTTCACTTCAGCGTAGGTCTTGCGCTGCACGAATTCCAGTTCCATCTCCATTTTTTGGCTGACGTAAGCCAGGAGCTGGAGATAGACACCGTGGGTCTCCTTGGGAGAGATCATGGCCCCCACCGCGGCACGCAGCACGGAACGCCCGTCGGCATCGGCCACCGGTTCGGAAATCGCGACGGCCTTGCTGAAGTCCACGACCCGGACCTCTTCTCCCTGTTCGCACCCGGCGATCAGGAGCAGTCCGAGTAAAAACGCCACCAACACGCAATGGACGCGATGCGGCATACGGAGCATGGCCCTTCCTCTTTGCTGTTCGTCGGACAGTCAGATGCAACGACTTGCTCATCCACCGGTTTGCAGCTCACGTGACAGACGTCTGATGGACGTGGTCACGGCATGGGGGAAGTACTTGCGCTCGAACCACAGTGCCAGAAAGGACATCTGCTTGGCAACGGACTCGGTCATTGTGCGCTCCTCAACTGTCAGTTGAAAAATTACGCCGAACAATCCGGATCACCACCTTTCCGTTGACATCGACACAGTCGGAGTGGGGGGCCATGTTTGCTTCCAAGATCTACATCTAGCTAAAAAACGAAATATGTTCTGCAAGCTCGGTCACTTGTGTCAAGAGATGACGACGTGGCACGATCAGCTGCAAAAGCCTGGTTATCCGCTTTCGCCCAAGCGAGGAAAGACTTCGCGGATGCTTTGGGCGGTCTGCCAAATCGAACGCCACCGATCCTTCCAGGAGATTTTTTTTCTTTCTGAATTATCCTCGTGAAACAGGCTGGCTTTCTCTATTTTGGCCGGCACGATCAGGGAAATCCAGTCTGAATATTTAAGGCGGGTAACTGAGAACATGAATGTCCCCGGACGCACGTCAACGCCCTTGATGATTACACTGCACTCAAATATACGTGCATGGCCGGGTTCACCGGAAGGAGATGCGGGAAATGGCGAAACAAGTCTATCGCCGTGCGGGGGGAACTGCTCAGCATATTCTTATGCGAGACATGCCGGACCGCTGGTGAGTAGTTCGTACGAAGATGCTTTTTCCTGGTCAGTAACAGGAACAACGCCAAGGAGCGACAAGTATGCAGGATGCGCGAGGACTCTACTATTACCCGGTACCGGGGAATAAGAAGGAGCGGATGTACGTCCGCGAACGGGCCGGAAACGTGGAGTTCCGGTTGTGGAACCAGGAGCGGCCCCAGGTGTGGGAGCAACACGATTGGTTGCCCTACGGGGTCGTGGAGCAGGCCGCGGCCCAATATACGGGCAAGGGAGAATCCCCTTTAGCCCTGTACGACCTGGACATCGCCCTGACATTGATACGCGAGGAACGGCTGAAGAAGGCTCAGGCCGTGAACATTCCGTCTTCGTAGATTACGCGGCTGCTGCCGTCGGCCAGGGTGGCGGTGACCCGCTTTTGCTCGGTGTTCACCAGATCCCAGTGCTGGGCGGATTCGTTGAAGCCCAGTTCTCGGCGCAGTGCATGCACGAAGTCTGCCGGGCTTCCGGCAAAGGCGTCCGGATGGCAGGACCCCAGGGCGATGTGGCTATTGCCTTCCGGGCCGCCGATATTTTCATCGAACAGGGTGTTGGCCATATATTCCGCGATCCGAGAGTGCTCTCGGCTGGTCAGGGAAAATTCGCCGACCCGCCAAGCCCCGTCGTCCAGAGCCAGAAAACGCCGCAGTCGATCCGCGCCGCTTCGGGCCTTGACGCTGATCACCCTGCCCTCCTGAAACGCCAAGCGGACGCCCTCAACGGGAGTTCCGCCTACATAGACCACTTGGTCGGACTGAAATACGCCCTCGGTGAACCGACAGTCTGGAGACGTATAGACTTCATAGCTGGGCATGTTCCGCCCGGTCAGCCCCAGCCAGAGCCGTTGCTCCCCCAGGCGCAGACGCAGATCCACTTGGGCCGACTGGATATGCAGCCGGCGGATGGACAGTCCGTTCAACCACTCCAGGATCGTCGTCTGCTGCCGCGCGAATCGCTTCCAGTCCCGCACCGGATCATCGCTGCCCAGCATGCAGGCTTTGCGAACCCGAGTTGCGTACTCCTGCAGCGTCAGGCCCGCCGCATCGGCCAGGGCCTGGGTGGGGTACACGGCCACGGTCCGCCCGATTTGTCCGCCAAGTTCTCGGAAATAGAGCACTTCCCGGAGCGGGTCCCGGGCCGCGTCCCGGCGGACCAAAATCTCCGGGGTCACGCCTTCCAGGTGGGTCAGGGATTCCGGGGCCAGAATCCGGATCAGGCCGTTCACTCCACTCTGGCGTTCCCACTCTCCAGGGGCGACCATGCTTAAACGCTTGTTGTTCGCCAGGCGCAGATAGCTGAGTTCCATGGCCGGAGTGGACCGTTGATGCTGCACCGGAACCAAGCCACGATCCAGAATGCGGGCGTACAGCACCTCGACCAGCTCCCTGGCCGGGCCGTCGTATTCGATGAGCACCGTTTCGGAGGTCTTCAGTGGCCTGCCCCGGGAGCGCTCCACAGCCCAAAGCAGAACGTCGGCATAGCGTTCCAGTTCCTCGTGGCGAAACAGCCCTTCCGAAGCGCCCTCGCCATGGCCTTGCCCGAAGTTCGTTGCGTTTTGCTCTTGCATGCCGGAGAGTATAAGCGCTTTGCCCGCCGCCGCAAGGCCTCGCCCCAGCCTGTTTGCCCCGCTCCGCCTTCCGGAGTAATACAATGAGCTGACGGCGGGCGACTTCCCTCATAATCGCCTCGGTTTTCAACCTACTCAGATCACGGGAGGTGCAAGCATGAGCAACCGACAATCCTGGCGCATTCACCCCATCGTCGTGGGCAGCAAGGTTTTTGACCAGGGCATGATGACCTATCAGCACGCCCATGGCCGGCCCTACACCATTCCGATCTACGTCTGGTACCTGGAACCCGTGGACGATCCGTCCCAGCCCAGGGTTCTGGTGGATACCGGAGAGATGAGCCCGGTCCAGTCCGCGGACCGGGAGCAGGCCATCGGCGGAAAAATCCACACCTTCGAGGAAGGGCTGGCCCTGTACGGACTGAAGCCCGAGGACGTGGACGTGGTCATTCACACCCATCTGCACAACGACCACTGTGAAAACGACTTCAAGTGCGCCAACGCCGTGTTCTACGCCCACGCCAAGGAATTGGAGCGCAT
>SKYX01000003.1 GCA_007127655.1 Desulfonatronum sp. | reverse complement strand
CAAGGCGTCTACCCCTGGTGATCAGGGCAATTTTGATCTCCGTTAACCTCCGGCAACTTTTCGCGATTTTTTTGTCATGCCCAGGTAATCGAAGACAATCCTGGTTCTTTGGAGCAAGTCTCGTAATTTTTGTGCGACACCTGTGCCCTGTCCAAGCGCAACGAGCACAAGTTGTTGCTTTTATAACGCAACGGCTTGATGTTACGAGACCGGTGATGGAGTTTCGAGCCGTTCCAAACAGGGTAAGCCAGCCGCCTTTTACAGAAAAATTTAGTGAGAAAAAAACCGTCCTGCGTGGATCGGAACCTGGGCTTGACCTTGTTGCCAAAGATTGTGAGAAGGAGGATACCTGTCGGCAGATGAACACCATACTACAGGTGAAAGGAAAACGACATTTAGGCACGGATGGTGAATGAGGAACCGGCTTGAGCCTGTGGTCCCGTGCAAACAGTTCATCGAGCAGCATGGTAGCCGTATCTGGGTGGAAAGCGAATCCGGCAAGGGCACGACGGTGTTTTTCACGCTATTGGTCAAGGGTTGAGTGCTGCACTCTGTTTTTCCACATGTCCCAAGTCACCCCCAGAAAAAACCTGGGCCACCCTCCAATCCTCGACAAGCTTGCTGGCTTGCAGCCTTTGTGGCCAACGCACACGTAATATTTCACCACTACGAGGTTCTGTCATGGATGAGAAAATGCGAATTTTGACTGAAAGACCGCTCAATGCTGAAACACCCATTCCTTACCTCCGATCCTGGATCACCTCCAACGCGCACTTCTTTGCACGCAATCAGAGTGCTATTCCGGAAAAGATCGAATCCCTCCAGGAGTGGCGGTTGAGCATCGAAGGATTGGTGGGGATACCGCTAACCCTTTCTTTTGACGAAATCCTCAAAATGCCCAAGGCCATCGTTGCCAATACGTTTGAATGTTCCGGCAACAGTCGTTCCCTGCTTACGGAAAAGGCCTCGGGAAATCCCTGGACCATAGGAGGAGTCGGCAATGCCGTATACGGTGGAGTTTGGCTTCACGACATCCTCAACCAGGCGCAACCTGGCCCGGAGGCCAAACATGTCGCCTTTGAGGGGTTCGACAAATCCCTGGGGGCCGGCGGTGTGAAGTTCATTCGCAGCATTCCCATGGACAAGGCCATGGCATCGACCCTGCTCGCCTATGAAATGAATGGTGAACCTTTGCCGGTTAAACATGGATATCCACTGCGGGCACTGGCTCTCGGCTGGACCGGAGCCAATTGCGTCAAGTGGCTAGAAAAAATCACGCTGCTGGAAAAACCCTTTGAAGGTTTCTTCATGGACAAGGTTTACCGAGTATACCAAAAAGGACAGGATTCCGCATCCGGGGAGATCATCACCTCCCTCAAGCTCAAATCCATCATCACCCAGCCATTGAAGGACGAAACCTTCCCGGCGGGACCGATCACCATCCTCGGCGCTGCCTACGCCGGGGAGGATGAAATCCAGTCGGTTGACGTTTCAGTGGATGGCGGTAAAAGCTGGCATGACGCGGAATTCATCGGCCCGCGCGAACGCTTTGCATGGCGGCAGTGGCAATATGTCTGGCGGGCTGAAACAAAAGGAACCTACACAATCATGGCCCGGGCCACCGACCACAAAGGAGCACAGCAGCCCATGGATGCATCCTGGAATGTGCTGGGATACGGAAACAACGGAGTTCATGAACATGCCGTCACGATCCACATTCAATAACCAGCCGACATCGTGTGTGCATGCTCCTGGACAACAGGCTCAAAAGCTGATCCCGATCTCCGCGAACGGGCCGCTGATGTCCACGTCGGCCTTGAGACCTTTTTCGTCGATGGAAACGGAGTCGTAGCGGTAGCCGCCGGCAAGAAAGAGGTGGTCCAGGGGATCGAAGCGCACCCGACCGATGAGGCTGTAGAAATGGTTTCCGGCATAGGTCACGCCGCGGGCCTCGGCTTCCAGGGCGAAGAAGTCCAGGGGCCGTAGGCTTGCTCCGGCGTAGAGCGTGGGCACGGGCAGAAGCAGGTTCTCGGACTCGGAAAGCCCGGTCTGCTCCTGACGGACCTCGAAATCCACGTCCATCAGCCGCAGGTTCAGCCCCAGATCCACATTGAACATGCCCATGGTCGCCATCTTCAGCCCCGGAATGCCGTAGAACAGACTCACGTCGTACTGATTCAGCCGCAGCTTGCCGTCGATGGGCGCATCCGCTGAAAAGGTCTGGTTCCCGAAGGTAAAGCTCCCTTTGGCCGTCCCCTTGCCCGAAAAGGTCGTCGGCGTGGCCATGAATCCGATATTGGGCAGGATCAGCGGGGTTTCCAGGCGAGCGCGAAAGAGCAGCCCGGTCTCGTCGTCAAGTCCCAGGGTGCTTTCCAGATCGAGCCGGTCATGGCCCGTCTGGCCTTTGTAGGACACGTCCCCGGACGGGGACTGATGCCAGACGCCCACCGCCGCCTCGAACCCCGTGGCCCCGGCCCATCCGGGAAGAATCAGCATGATGCACGTCGTCAAAACAGTCCAAAACCTCTTCACTGTGATTTCTCCTCTGAAAGGTTGCTCAACTCCTGGAACGCCATACACGCGATGCCCATATTGCGCATGTCCTCGATATTGTGCGCCGCGATCCGCTCGGTCTGAGCGGAACAGGCGTCCTTGACCACGATCACCCGGTAGTCCCGGCCCAGGGCGTCCACGGTCGTGGCCCGGATGCAATTGGGATACTGGGTTCCGGCCATGACCAGCGTCTCGACTCGCAGACGACGCAACAGCAAATCCAGTTCCGTGCCCAAAAACGCGCTGAACCGCTGCTTGGTCAACACGTAGTCGCCGGAGCGCGGCGTCAGCTCCGCCACGATCCGCGCCCCGGGCGTCCCGGCCACGCAGATGCCTTCGCCGTTCTGAAACAGATGTTGCCGGGTATATTCCACGTCGCTGCCGTCGGGCCGGTGTTCCCGGACCACGTGGATCACCGGCCAGGATTGCATCCGGGCATGCTCCGCCAGCGCGGTGATGACCGGAATGGTCGCCCTGGCCCCGGCCACGGAGGCCGGGGCATCGGGCAATACGAAATCGTTCTGCATGTCCACGATCAGCAGAGCGGGACTCAAAAATCCGGACACGGCGTCCTCCTATATCTCGTAATCCACCACGCCCCGATCCACCACCACCTTTTTCACGAACTCCACGCAGCGCTGATGCTCCGGGTGCTGTTGATACACTTGAAGGGCGTCACGAGATTCCAGTTCAGAGTAGAGGACAACCTGCCACGCCGGGGAGGCCTGAAAAATATCCAGCCCGACCTCCAGGTGGAGCAGGCCGGGAATCTTGCCGTTCAGGGCCTCCAACATCTGCTTGATCTTCTTCCCGTTCTCCTCGGCCCCAGCCCCCTCGGCCTGGTCCTTCAATGTCCACATGACGATATGCTTGATCATTGTCTTCCTCCTTGGATGTTATAATTTGTTGCGATGAACGGTCGGATTGATGTCCAACGAAGACGTCGCGGCGCTGGATTACAGCTTCGTTTGCCATTTCGAGCACCGCATCGCAAACCACGAAAGCCCCCCCGTCCCCCTGACTCCCGACTCCTGATTTCTGACTCCTGAATCCTGAATCCTGACTCCTGAATCCTGAATCCTGCCCCCCTCACTCCGCCTTGGGCGGATTCTTGTCCGCCGGGACGATCATTACGAAGCGGGCTTCAGCTTCGGCCTTCAGCCGTTCCACGGCCAGGGCCTCGTCCTCCTGGAAGGTGGCCCGCAGCTCGGCCACATAGCGGGTGAGCAGCTCGCGGATATCCGCGAGGCCTTGTTCGGTCACATCCCGAACAGCCACGTCCGCGCCGCTGGCCAGGCGGCGACGGATGGCGACCTTGTCAAAGCTGAATTCCGGGTACAGGCAGAGATAGACCACCCCGCCGGTCATCCCGGAACAGATCCAGGGACCGGGGTCGCCCAGGACCACGGCCCGGCCGCCGGTCATGTACTCGAAGGCAAAGCCCTTGAGGTGGGCGCGCACGGCCAGGTTGCCTTCCTCGTCCCGGACCCGGGACATGATCCGGGCCCCGAACACCGCGTCCGCGCCGGACATCCGGATGCAGGCCCGGGAGTCGGCGTAGTTCTGGACCATGAGCATCCCGCCGATGGCGCCGTAGGCGAAGCTCTTGCCCGTGGACCCGTCCACCCTGCGGCCCATCAGGTTCGCGCCCTTGAACACCCCGCAGGCCCCGCCGAGGCTGCTCTTGGCCGTGCCGTCCTGGGCCCCGCCGTCCACCATCACGTCGATGCCCGGGATATTGAAGGCGCACAGACCGTTGCCGGGCACTGAGGAGTCCAGGCGCAATTTGGCCCGGCGTTCCCCGGAATCCCCGAACTGGCGGACCACGGCCCCGGCCAGGTAGGTGCCCATGGCCCGGTCCACGCTACGTACGTACTGATCCGTGTACCGGACTTCCCGGGTCTGCTCGTCGGCGAACTCGGCCAGGGAGATGTCCGCCACCAGCTTGGTCAGGACGTTCAGCGGCTTGCGGACCATGCGTAGGGCCCCGGCCGGTCCGGTGGAGCCGTCCATGGCCGGGCGGGCCAGGATATCCGTCAGGGCCACAACGTCTTGATGGGATATCTGGGCCAGAAACTCCGTGTGTCCGACCACGTCCCGGACCCGGCTGACGCCCAGGTCCGCCAGAATGGCCCGCATTTCCTCACCGATACAGGTGAACAGCCGCACCAGGTTGCCGGTTTCCGCGGCTGCTTGCAGCGGAGTGAAGCCCTTGACGCCGCGCTGTTCCGCGTCGGCTTTGGTCCGCAGCTGGGTGGAGATGCCCCGGGGGCAGGTGTCCAGGTGGCAGCGTTGGCAACTGATGCAGCTTATGCCCATCAGGGCCGCGGTTCCCATGCCCACTCGATCCGCGCCGAGGAAAATCATCTTCAGGGCGTCCGCTCCGCTGCGCAGCCCGCCGTCGGCCCACAGCTCCACCTGATCCCGCAGACCGGATTCCACCAGGGCCCGGTGGGCCTGGCTGACCCCGATCTCCGCGGGCAGGCCGACATACTTCTTGCTGTGCTCCCGGGCCGCGCCCGTGCCGCCATCGAACCCGGAAACCGTGACGATGTCCGCCCCGGCCTTGGCCACGCCCACGGCAATGGTGCCCACGCCGCTGGTCACGGGAATTTTCACCGAAACCCGGGCCATGGGGTTGGCGGTCTTCAGCTCGGTGATGATCTGGGCCAGATCCTCGATGGAATAGATGTCGTGATGATTGGAGGGGGAGATCAGGGCGATGCCCGGCTTGCAGTGCCGGGCCTGGGCCACCATGGCCGTGACCT
>SKYX01000424.1 GCA_007127655.1 Desulfonatronum sp. | reverse complement strand
TCCGGTTGAAGCTGTGCTCCACGGCCGTGGACACGGCTTCCCGCCACCAGTCTTGATCCACTCCCGCGTCGCAGATGATGAAGCCGAGCATGGTGGCCATGTTCGGGCAGATCATGCCCGCACCCTTGGCCATGCCCAGGACTCGGACCTCTCCGGTCCCCAAGGATAGGGAGCGCCAGGCCATTTTGGGGAATTTGTCCGTGGTCATGATCGCCTGGGCCGCGTCCAGGGCCGTGGCTCGGCCCAGGCTGTCCCGGAGCGCGGGCAGGGCTTGCTTCCAACGATCCAGCTTGATCCGGTCGCCGATCACCCCGGTGGAGGCGGGGAGGATTTCCTCCGGTGACAGGCCGAGGACCTCGGCGGTCATGGCCAAGGCGTCCTGACAATCCACCAGTCCCTGTTCCCCGGTGCAGGCGTTGGCCTGCCCGGCGTTGACCGCCACGGCCCGAACCGGACGGCCCGGAGAGCCGGAAGCCAGCATCTCCTTGACCACCAGCACCGGGGCGGCCTGGAAGAGGTTGCGGGTCAGCGTAGCGGCCCAAACGCAGGGCGCGTCGCTGCGGATCACGGCCAGATCGTTGCGCTGGGCGTATTTGAAGCCGGCGGCGACCACGGCGAAATCAAACCCTTGAGGAACGGGAATCATGAGGAACTCTCCTGAGTCGAGGTTGAGGCGGAGGGCGTGGGAGCCGGCGGCGTCTGGGCTGATCCTTTCAGGGGCAGGCGGACGGTGAATCGCGCCCCTTGATCCGGGGCGGACCAGACCGTTATCTCGCCGCCATGGTCCTGGACCAGTTTGTAGCTCACGGCCAGCCCCAGGCCGGTGCCTTTGGCCTTGGTGCTGAAGAAGGGGTGGAAGAGCTTTTTCATGACCTCTTCCGGGATGCCCCGACCGGTGTCTTTGATTTCGATCTGGACGAAATCGCCGTCACGGGCCGTGCCAATGAACAGTTCGCCGCCGTCGGGCATGGCTTCCAGGGCGTTCTTGGTCAGGTTGATCAGCACCTGTTTGATCTGATTGGGGTCCAGCAGGCATGCGGGCAGCTCCGGAGCCAAGGCCAGCCGGGAGACCACGCCCTGGGATTCGGCCTGGCCCTGGAACAGACCGGCCACCTGCCGAACAAGCTCGTTGAGCACGGTATCAACCAAGGAAGGACGGGGCGGCCGGGTGAAGTCGCGCACCTCCACGAGCAGATGCTCCAGCCGCCTGGCCTCCCCGGCGATGATCCCCAGCTTCTCGCCGCGCGGATCGTCTTCGGACAGGGTACGTCGGACCTGCTGGGCGAATCCGCCCATGAGCAGCAAGGGGTTTTTGATTTCATGAGAGAGGTGGGCCGCGGCTTCGCCAATGGCGGCGAAGCGCTCCGAGAGCATCAGTTTTTCCTGGGTTTGCAGCAACTGGTCCATGCTTTGGCGGACCTTGTCCCGTTCCCTGCGCAATTCCGTTTCCGAGCGCCGGAGGTGCTCGGTTTTGGCATCCACTTCCCGTTTCAAGGTCTCAGACCAGCGCAGGGCGATGAACAGGAACGCGGCAGCGGCAAAGAACACGGCCAGTAAAAACAGTCCGACCATCAACCACTGCCGAACCACCACCGGATGCATCAACCCATAGACTTCGCTGTCCGGCGCGGCCAGTCCCACGGACCAGACGCGGCGCTCCCCGTCGGGCCCAGGGGGCAGGGACACGGGGCTGAAGGCCAGGAGCTTGCGCATTTCCCCGCTCACATCCCAGTGCCAGCCGGAAATATACCAGTCCGTGCCTTCTTCACCGCGCAGCAGGCGGGTTCGTACCAACTGGTTGATTCGTTCGTAGGAAATGTCCGGGTTTCGGGCTTGGCGGATCGTATAGGAGCTTTGGCCGCGAAAGTCGCTTTCCACATGGAACAGGAAGTCGCCCTGGTGGTCGATGACCCAGGCGTATCCGGTCTTTCCGGAGCGGACGCCCGCGGCGTATCGCTCGGCTACGGCCTGGAGATCCAAAAGAAAAAACAAGACCTCCGGGCGTTCGGGCCTCGGAGGAAGGAGCAGGGGGGCCACGAAGCGTCCGGCAAATGGACCAGAGGCGAGGGCGAGGGGAGCGCCGAGCACGGCCTGGTTCGGATTCCGATCGCCTGAGAGCCGGGCCGTGTCCTGGCTGATGCTGTCCGCCAGTTCCCAGACTGGAGCCTCTCCTCGGGGTGAAAAAAGTATGGTTCCGGCCTCAAATGCGCCATTATTCGGGGGTGCCAGCCCGATTCCCAACACTCCCCATTCCTCAAAAAAGGAGAGGTAGTGATCCAATCCGGCTTGATCCAGGGCCGGGCGACGCTCCGCGAGAAGCCGCAGGCCCTGTTCCAGGAGCTGAAAATTTGTCTGAATGTCCTTGGCGATCTGTCGGGTCAGACCGAGTTGTTGTTCGTTGAATTGGCTGGAGACGAGCTTTTCCAACTCGGTATCCGCCCGCAGGGCCGATCCGGCAACGGCCAGAGCGGTGATGATGAAGAAGAGGGCGAGGCCGATCAGGAAGCGTTTGCGCATGAGGTGACGAGGCTGGTTATTGTTGGCTTGGGAGATGTCCACGAATCATCCGTTGATTACGCCTTTGATTCTGGGAACTCAAGGGGTTTAGTGGCCGAGTCAAACCTCCAGTTCGTACTTTTTCAACAACGCGTAGAAATGGGAGCGCGACAACTCCGAAATTTCGAGCATCCGGGGGATGTCGCCGCCGGTTTTGCGGATCAGGGTTTCCAGGTAGCGGTGTTCGCTGGCGGCCTTGAACGCCTTCAGGGACGGCAAGTCGCCTTCAAGGGGTGCGCTTTCCAGGAAATCCGGCTCGCCGTTACGGACCTCGGGCTTGCCGGCCGCCAGCCGCGCCCGGGTCACCTTGATCCGCAGATCCTTGGGCAGATGCATGGCGTAGAGGAATTTTTCCGCGCCCGAGGCCACGAAGGCCCGCTCCATGACATTGCCGAGTTCCCGGACATTGCCCGGCCAGTCGTAGTCGGCCAGGGCGGCAAAAAAATCCGAGCCAAAGACCTTGGTCTTGATGCCGGAAGCAACGCACAGCCGCTGGATGAAGTGGGTGGCCAGGGGCTTGATGTCTTCGGGACGCTGGCGCAGGGAGGGCAGTTGCAGTTTGATGGTCTTGACCCGAAAGTAGAGATCCTGGCGAAACCTGCCGGACTCGATCAGTTCGTCCAGATTTTGATTGGTAGCGGCGATCAATCGGAAGTCGCTCTCCTGCTCCCGGTTCTCCCCCAAAGGGCGGAACCGGCGCTCCTGAAGCACCCGGAGCAGGGACTTCTGCATGGCCAGGGGCAGTTCCCCCAACTCGTCCAGAAACAGAACCCCGGTGTGGGCCTGGCGAACGAGACCTTCCCGATCTGCAAGGGCACCGGTGAACGCGCCCTTGCGGTGCCCGAACAGCGTGCTTTCCAGCAGCGTGTCGGTCATGGCCGCGCAGTCCACGACCACGAAGGGACAGGAAGCCCGGCGGCTGTTGGCGTGGATGGTCCGGGCCGCCAGTTCTTTGCCCACTCCGGTTTCCCCGGTGATCAGCACATTGGCATCGGAAACCGCGGCCTGGGCGATGATCTCGAAGGATTCCCGCATGGCCTGGCTGGAACCGATCATCCCGCTGATGTCCAGGGTGCACGGTGCGGCGCGGTCGCGTTGTTCCTTGTACTTCAGTGCCCGGTTGATGCTCAGGTTGATATCCTTGATGGACGCCGGCTTAACCAGATAGTCCCAGACGCCGCCCTCGATGGCCAACTCCGCTCCTTCGGGGTCCCCCTTGCCGGTGAGGATGATCACCTCCGGAGGATTGAGTTGGGCCTTCAGTTCCGGGAGTAGGGACAAGCCGCTGCCGTCGGGAAGGTTCACGTCCAGGAGCAGCAGATCGAAGGACTCGGATCGCAGCGCACGGCGTGCGGCGTCCAGGCTTTCGGCCTGGCTCGAGGGGATTTGCTGTCGGCGCAGCAGACTGGCCATGGTGGCGCGGATTTCAGGGTCGTCGTCCACGATCAGGATTCTCGGCACGGGAGAAGGCCTCCAAAGGGGGGTGAAGTAGGTTGACGCGGGGATATCATTGTCCAGACCCTTGTCCAAATTGGGGGGCAGATTATTTGCCGGATGCGTGGTCCGTGGCCATATCTTTGGGCATAACCTTGGATAGAGCCGCTGCCAGATCGGCCTTGTTGAAGGGCTTGGGGAGAACGAGTTGGATGTTCTCCGCAGTCTCGCCCATTTCCAGGACGTAGCTGCGACCGGAGACCAGGATTATGGGCAGATCGGGACGCATCAGCCCAATTCGGTGGGCCAGATCGATGCCGGTCAGGCCGGGCATGTCGTAGTCGGTCAGCACCAAGTCGATGTCCGGGCATTGTTCAAGGATTTGCAGAGCCTCATTGCCGGCTGCCGCGGAGAGGACCGTATAGCCGAGCTGTTCCAGGGTCCGCGGTGTTGTGGCCAACTGTTCTTCGTCGTCCTCCACGAACAGGATGGCCCCGCTGCCTTTTTGAATGGGCGCGGGATGCGCGGTCAACGCGGATCGATCCGTCGTGATCATGGGCAGCAGAATGCTGAACGCGGCCCCCTGGCCCTGGGTGCTGCTGACGTGGACCGCGCCCTTATGGTTTTTGACGATGCCCAGGACCATGGCCAGCCCTAGCCCTGTTCCCTCGGTCTTGCCCTTGGTGGTGAAAAAGGGGTCGAATATTTTGTCCAGGGTATCCGGGGCGATGCCGGGGCCGGTGTCGCTTACGGTGAGCCGAAAGTACGCTCCGGGTGGGGTGTTCAGCTCTTCGGCGTCAGCGTCGGTAACCTGGGTTTCCTCCAGCCGGATTGCCAGCTCTCCTCCTGTGGTCTGCATGGCCTGAAAGGCGTTGGTGCAGAGATTCATGAGCACCTGGGTGACCTGGGTCGGGTCCAACATCACTGGGTCGGACCTGCCGGAGATGCTGTCACGGATCACGATGTTGCGCGGCAGAGAGCGCTGGAGCAGGGTCACGGATTCACGAACCAGGGCAGGCATGTCCGTGGGCCGGAACCCTTCCTGGGAGGGGCGGCTGAAGGTCAGGATGCGTTCGACCAAATTTCTGCCCCGGCTGGAAATCCGCAAGACCCGCTCCAGGTCCTCGGCCGTGGCCGACTTCGGGTCGATATCCCCCAGGGCCAGCTCCGTGGAGTTGATGATCGAGGTCAGGATATTGTTGAAGTCATGGGCGATCCCACCGGCCAGGGTGCCGATGGCTTCCATCTTCTGGGACTGCAACAGCTGACGCTCCAGGTTCATCTCGTGGGTGATGTTTTCCGCGGTGCTCAGGGTCCCGACCACTTCGCCCTTTTC
>SKYX01000102.1 GCA_007127655.1 Desulfonatronum sp. | reverse complement strand
GGCCGTGTACGACCTGGAAAAAACGGCGCGGGTCGTATTCCGCGTCCAGGCAGATCATCGGACAGTCCAGTCCTTGAGCGGCCTGAAGCACCGCCTCCCGGCGCTTGAAATACTCCTCCACGCCGTGGATGTTCGGGTTATAGAACAACCCGACGACCTCCTCTCCCTGCTCCCGCAGCGTTTGCACCGGCACCAGGGCGCACGGTCCGCAGCAGACGTGGAGCAGCGTGGCGCGGTTCGCGGACCGTGTCGGGAGGAAGGTCTCAGTTTGCCGGGACATTGCGGGATGGATGGCCCAAGGCCTGCTCGGGCCGGGATCCGATCACGACATTCTCCATGGGCAGGGAGAGGATTTCCAGGCGAGACAGATCGACGCACGATGCCGCATCTTCTATTTCAATGCCGACAATCTTGCCGAAGGCATCGAAATCCAGAACGATTCCCGGCGCCACCTCTTCGGATTCCGCGCTCGTGTTCTCTCCAAGCTTGATATAGAGCATGTCAGAGTCGGAGAAATATTGGAAAATCATCTTTGGACTCCTGAGTTAACTCGGTGGCTTGAATCTGCGGTCAAAAAAAGCATTGTGGACGGTTTCACCGTCAGCTTCCGTTACGACACGAAGGTATTTTTCGGCTTCGGCAATGTATGCCCAGTGACGTATGCGGCCATTACTTTGCCTTGTTCGGATAATGGGATTTTCCAGTGTGCGACGTATCCATTCTTCTTTAAGATACGGACGCCTTACAACAACATTGGTCGTAAAGTAACCGGTTGTTTTCATGGGCTGCTTGCCCACTACGGTTTGCATTTCTCGGTAAGCACGAGAATCGAATTCTGGAAGCGGTCTTCCAGGTCCTTGAGCATGATCCGCTTGTGGTTCAGCAGGTACAGGGCCAATTCGGCCTCGGTGCTGTACTCCAGGGGCGTGGGGCAGTTTTTGGCGTGCAGTTTGCGATAGATGTCTTTCAAGACCTGGAGGGCGCGCCACTCGATGTTGCGTTGCAATCCCGAGCCCTGGCAGTGCGGGCAGGGCTCGGAGCTGATGGACAGGGCCGAGGAGCCCAGGCGCTGGCGGACCATTTCCAGCAGGCCGAACTTGGAGAGCCGGCCCACGTCCACCCGGGCCCGGTCCACCTTGAGCGAGGCCTTGAGTTCCTTTTCCACTTCCCGGCGGTGCTTGGGGTCGCGCATCTCGATGAAATCGATCACGATCTGCCCACCCACGTCGCGCATCCTCAGTTGCTGGCCGATCTCCTGGGCCGCTTCCATGTTGGTCTTGAAGACCATTTCATTGAAATTGCTGCCGCTGATCTTTCCGGAGTTGACGTCCACGGCCATCAGGGCTTCGGTCTGGTCGAAGACCAGCCGTCCGCCGCTGGGCAACAGTACCTCGCGCCCAAAAATCTGCTGCAACTGTTTTTCCAGGTTGAAGCGCTCCCAAAGGGTGCGGTCCGTGTCCGCGTGCAGTTTGACCATGTTCTGACGGCGCGGAAAGGTCAGGGTTACGAATTCCTTGACCAGTTCCATGGTTTCCGGGTGGTCGATCCAGATTTCGCCCACGTCCGAGGTCAGGTAGTCCCGCACGGCCCGGAAAGCCAGTTCCTTCTCCTGGTAGATCAGTACCGGAGCCTGTTCGGTCATGCCCTTCTTGCGCACGTCCTTCCAGAGCCGTTTCAGGTACTGAAGGTCCTTGAGCAGGTTGGTCTTGCTCTGGCCCAGGCTGTTGGTTCGGGCGATCAGGCCGATGCCTTCGCCCAGGTCCTGTTCACGAAGGATGTCCTTGAGCCGGGTGCGCTCCTCGTCGTCCTCGATCTTGCGGGAAACACCGAGCTGGTCCTGCCCCGGAGTGAGCACCAGGAAGCGACCGGCCAGGGAGAGGTAGGTGGTCAGGAACGCGCCCTTGTTCACCGTGGGCTCCTTGACCACCTGGACCAGCAGCTCCTGGCCGTTTTTGAGCACCTTTTGCAGGGGCGGATACTTCCGTCCGTTTTCTGGGTTGTGTTCCTTGAGATAGTATTCCGGGTGGACCTCGTCGATCTGCAGAAAGCCGTTGCGGGCCTCGCCGTAATTGATGAAGGCTGCTTGCAGGGCCGTGTCGATGTTGTTCACGGTGCCTTTGTAAATGTTGCCCTTGGTTTTGGCCTGGTGCAGCATTTCAATGAAATAGTCGGTGATCTTGGCATCCTCGGCCAGAATCAACTCGACTTGCTCACCAGGCAGCACGCTGATGAACATTTTTTTGCGTTTCTTTGTTGGTGCCATGTCTTTTCCTTTAAGAAAATATTGAAAATTATGAGTGCTTCCCCTCATGGAGCGGAAGTGGGTCGAAAAGGTTTCAGGGAGCGACCTGAAAAAAATCTTCGCCGAGTTCCCGGGCGTGTTGGATCGCGCCCTGGGCAGCCAGGTCGGCGAACAGGGCGCGGGTTTGAGCCGAGTCCAGACTCAGGGCCTCACGGACCTGGTCGATGGTCTGCGGACGGCGGCGCAGGGAATTCAGCACCAGATCGCGTTGGGCGTCCGTTGCCAAGCCCTGGGCTATACCCTGGGCCAAGCCCTGTGACTGCGAGGAGGCGGGCTGCTGACTCCCCTCTTCCTTGGTTGCTCCCCGCAACGCGGTACGCCAAGCGGTCAGGGTTTGCTCGTCCACCGCCTCGGCCAACGGGGACGCGCCTGGTCTGGTCATGGTGACCACGTCCACCCGGTCCGGCTTGAGCCGGGGAATGAATTCCCGGAGCCGGGCCAGGTTCTCCTCGCTGTCGTTGATGCCTCGAGTCAGGAGAATTTCCAGGAAGATCCTTCCGGCGTATCGCTCGCGGAACTCCAGGAGTCCGGAGGTGATATTGTCCAATATAACGCCGGAACAAGGTTTGTTTATCTTGACGAACTCACTGGGCACAAGGGTGTCCAGGGAGGGCAGGACCACCTGCGTGGCGCCCAGTTCCCGGCGGACCGCCGGGTCGTGGAGCAGGGTGGAGTTGGTCAGCACGGCTATCGGAATTTCCGGGAAGATGGTCCGGCTGCCGGCGATGATTTCCTCCATTTCTACGTTCAGGCAGGGTTCGCCCAGGCCGCCCAGAGTGATGAACTCCGGTCTGGGCAATCCCTGACTATTCCAGGAACGGAGTTCCTCCAGAATGGTCCGGGCGGGCATGTAGGCGCGGCGTTCCAGGGTGTGGACGCGGGTCGGGCCGACTTCGCAGTAGATGCAGTCCAGGGAACAGATGCGCTTGCCCAGGAGGTCCACTCCCAGTGACAGGCCGAGGCGTCCGGATCGAACCGGACCGTAAAGGGTTTTGAATTGCATGCGGTGTTCGAAGGTTTCGGGTGGATAAGCGGAATATGATGGGCGTCAACGCGGATTTACGACCCTCGGTGTCCTCGCCGACCGGGCCTGGAGGAAGGGGCGTCCGTCCTTGACACGCCGGGAATCAGCACATACCAGCACACTTCTTTTATCTTCAGGAGGAAATATGCTCAATCCAGGTGATCTGGTAATGCTGGTCTGCCCTCAAGGCAAGCGTTACGTCCGGAAAGTTCGTGAAGGCGAAACCATGCAGACCCATTTCGGGGTGCTGGAACACACGGCTTTGCTTCAGTCCGGGTACGGCGAAGAGGTCCGCACCCATCTCGGCCATCCCTTTCGGCTGCTCAAACCGAGCCTCTACGACATGGTCAAGATGCTCAAGCGGCGGACCCAGATCATCTATCCCAAGGAGATCGGCTATATCCTGCTTAAGTTGGGCATCGCGCCGGGATGTCGGGTGATTGAGGCCGGCAGCGGTTCGGGGGCGTTGACCACGGCTCTGGCCTGGTATGTCGGGGATCACGGTCGGGTCTACACCTACGAGCAGCGCGAGGAGTTCTACCGCTTGTGCGGCGAAAATTTGAGCTGGTCCGGCCTGGGAGCGCGGGTGGAGCAATTCAATCAAAACATCGTCGAAGGCTTCCTGCAGACCGATGTGGACGCCCTGTTTCTGGACGTGCGCACTCCGTGGGACTTCCTGGACCAGGTCGTGGCCGCGATCATGCCCGGCGCGCCGGTGGGCTTCCTGCTGCCCACCACCAACCAGGTCAGTTCCCTGCTGACCGGCCTGGAAAAGGCCCCTTTCGAGGACGTGGAAGTGCTGGAGATATTTCTGCGCCGCTACAAGCCCGTGGCCGAACGGCTGCGCCCGGACGACCGGATGGTCGCCCATACCGGGTTCCTGGTCTTTGCCCGGCACGAAGGGCGTAAGGCCGCGCATTGTCCGGCGTCGGCGGAAAGCGGGGAAACGATTCATGCGACCGGAACAGCTTCTGATACTGCTTCCGACATAACCTCGGGCACAGCCTCTGAAATCGCTTCTTGACCGGTGTCGAGGTGAGCGATAGCGTCATTTTTTCAAGGAGGTCGTCAATATGCTGGAACATGTCGCGCACTCGCAACCGCTGCCTCGGGAGCCTGTGCCCGGCGGCCCTCGTCTGGCCGTTGTCCCCTATGCGATCCACTCACTGCCCGGTACGGATTACGACTTGCTCGCCCCTGTTCCGGTGGTTCTCGAGTATGAACATGAGGAAGTCGTCGCTTCCATTCCCGAGTTGGAGATTTTTGCCGACGGCCCAACCGCGGAAGCGGCTGTCGCGGAATTGAAACTCGAGGTCTTGGACTTGGCGGACATGCTCTTTGCAATGGATGACGGGGATCTCGGCGAAGCTCCCAAGACATGGAAAAAGATGCTGGGCAAGGTGCTTCGTAAATGCCGATAAAGGACTATACCGAAAGAAGAATTCGCAGGGGCATTCTGGCCAAGGTAGACGCTTCACCGGTCAGGGGACGAAGCAAGCATCAAAAAATCAAAATATATCTCGATGATAAGCTTTTTTCCGTAGTAAAGGTGCCCAACGATCATGATAAAGTGATGAAGCACGGCAAAACGTCAAAAATCGCACAAGCCCTTCGTTTAGCCGATGCGGAGTTTGAACGGTTCATTGATTGCTCCCTGACTGGACCAGCCTACTATAGCCTCCTTCAAGGCAAATTTTCCCAATAGGTTCAATCCGCGGCCCCCTCTCGCTCATTTGTCCCGCGAAACGTTAACGAAAATAAGTGCTTGGCTTGGATGCCGGATACGGGGTGCATGCTTTTGGTTTTCGTTCTGATTGAAGTCAATGGATAATACGACCGAGTTGCGATTTTTTGGACAACCAGCTAAATTCATCTATTCTTTAGCGGAGCATGTCTCGATACGTCGTCCGTGATCAAGGCGGCGGACTCCGGCTCGCATCCTTACTGAAACAGCAGCCTTCCGTGAGCGTTCCCATTCCATGACCTGTCGCATTCTCGTCCTCAACG
>SKYX01000277.1 GCA_007127655.1 Desulfonatronum sp. | reverse complement strand
CCATGGGCGGCCCACTGTACGCGAGGCGGACGGTCTGGCCTTGAGTTCGCGCAACGTCAATCTTTCTGCCGAAGAACGGGCCCAGGCCCCGGCCATCCATCGCGGCCTGCTGCATGTGGAAAAAATGGTCGGGCAAGGTGAGACCGATGCGACCGTGCTCCTGGCGGCCCTGGGGGAGGCGTATGCCCGGGAAATATCCCTGGGGCACGTTGAATACCTGGCCGCTGTGGACCCGGACCAGCTCTATCCCGTGGAAGAGGTGTCCGGCCCGGTCCTGATCGCGGTGGCCGTGCGCTTCGCCAACGCGAGGCTCATTGATAACATCTTGATTTCAAGAAAATAACGGGGATTTCATGGCGCATCGCTGTTTCATGATCGGAAAAATCCATCGGGCCACGGTCACCGCGGCCCGTTTGGATTATGAAGGCAGTCTGTCCATCTGTCCGGACCTCCTGGAGGCTTCGGGCATTCTTCCGCATGAACGGGTGGACGTGTACAATCTGACCAACGGGGAACGGCTGCGAACCTACGCCATCCTCGGCGAACCAGGACAAGTGTGCCTGAATGGTGCCGCTGCCCTGAAGGGGGCCCCGGGCCACCTGGTGATCATCGTCGCCTATGCCTGGCTCACCCTGAATGAATACGAGGAGTTACGGCCCAAGGTCGTGCTCGTGGACCCAGCGAACCGGATCGTCGCGCAGACCGGATGACCAAACCGAGACGGAGATCACCAGTGATCCTCAGAGACGCCCCTCCCCGCGGTCCTTTGGCCAGGCTGAAGCACTTCATCAAGGCGAATCTTCTGGCCGGGATTTTATTTTTGACCCCGGTCCTGGCCACCTTCTTTTTTCTGCGGTTCCTGTTCAACTGGGTGGACGGGATATTAAAATTTCTCCCCGCCCCCCTGCGACCGGAGAACATTCTCCCTTTCCGCATCCCCGGCCTGGGCCTGATCCTCTTGTTTCTTGTCGTTCTGACCACCGGATTTCTGGTCCGCAACTATCTGGGCCGCAAGCTGGTCAGCATCTGGGACCGGGTCATCGAAGCCATCCCCCTGGTCAACAAACTCTATCTGGCGGTCAAGCAGCTGGTGGAGACCATCTTCAACCGCTCTCCCCAGGATTTTCAGCGGGTGGTTCTGGTTGAGTTTCCCAGAGAAGGCAGCTATGCTTTGGGGTTCGTCACGGGGCTCGCAACAGGGGAAACCCAACGCAAGACCCGCCAGAAGGTGCTCAATGTCTTTGTACCCACTACACCCAACCCAACATCCGGCTTTTTTTTGATGATCCCCGAGCAGTCCGTGATTCCTATGGAAATGGGCGTGGAAGACGCCTTCAAGCTGCTGGTTTCCGGCGGCATCATCAGCCCGGACAAAAAAAACAACCAGTAAGGAGGAAATGACGCATGCACGGGAATACCAATTCCTATCTCTTCACCTCAGAGTCCGTCACCGAAGGACACCCAGACAAGGTCGCGGATCAGATCTCCGATGCAGTCCTGGATTGCATCATTGCCCAGGATCCCACGGCCCGCGTGGCCTGCGAAACCCTGGTGACCACCGGCTTGGCCTTCATCGCTGGTGAAATTTCCACCAACGCCTACGCGGATTTTCCCAAAATCGTCCGGGAGACCGTCCGAGAGATCGGCTACACGAGTTCCGAGATGGGCTTTGACGCAGACACCTGCGCCGTGATTTCCTCCATTGACAAGCAGTCCGTGGACATTGCCATGGGCGTGGACCGGACCAAGCCCGAAGAGCAAGGGGCCGGAGACCAGGGCATGATGTTCGGCTTTGCCGTGAACGAAACCGCGACCTTGATGCCCGCCCCAATATTCTATTCCCACAAGCTTTCCCGCCGTTTGGCCTATGTGCGCAAGAACAACATCCTCGACTTTCTGCGCCCCGACGGTAAAACTGAAGTCTGCATCCAATACGAGCAGGGCAAACCCAAACGGGTCGATAATGTGGTCATCGCCTGCCAGCACAACGAGAATATTGCCTATGCGGATTTGGTGGAGGCCATCAAGAAGGAAGTCATCTTCAAGAGCCTGCCCGAGGAAATGCTCGACGAAAAGACGCGGATTTTCATCAACACCACCGGACGCTTCGTCCTGGGCGGCCCCTTGGCCGACTGCGGACTGACCGGACGCAAAATCATCCAGGACACCTACGGCGGCATGGGCAACCACGGCGGTGGGGCGTTTTCCGGCAAGGATCCGTCCAAGGTGGACCGTTCCGGAGCCTACATGGCCCGCTATATTGCCAAGAACGTGGTCGCCGCGGGCCTGGCCGATCGCTGCGAAGTGCAGGTGGCTTACGCCATCGGCGTGGCCGAGCCCATCTCCACCCTGGTCACCTCCTGGGGCACCGGCGTGGTTTCCGACGATGTGTTGACCAAGGCGGTCCGGGAGGTTTTCGATCTGCGTCCGTTCTATATCAGCAAGCGCCTGGACCTGCAGCGGCCCATCTACAAGAAGGCCTCGATCTATGGCCACTTTGGCCGTGAAGACGTGGACTTCACCTGGGAAACCACGGACGCCGTGGCCGACCTGCGCACCGCTACCAAGATCTAACCCTATCGACGCCACGCGCCGCCCCCCCTTTGGCATGCCGGCGAGAGGTTAACGGCGCGTGACGTTTGCTTCGCGGTCTTTTATCCATGACGTACCAAGCGTGCGACATCCTCCATGATTTTTGGAACAGGGCGGAGCGTCGGCTCCAATGGCGGCTTGCCGAAATCTGGTCGTCCTGGCCCACGGTGGTCGGTCCCGAAATCGCGGATCTGGCCAAACCCTTGGGACGAAACAAGACCACGATGCTCCTGGGCGTCGAGGACCCCATGGTGATGCAAGAGATGCATTTCCATGCACCGACGATTCTTCGCGCCGTCAATGCCGCTCTGGGAGAAAAAGTCTTTGACAAAGTCCGCATTGATCTGCTAGGAGGCCGATCTTCCTTGGTCGCGGTCGCGGATGCCATGGTGAGCGATTTGCGAGAGGGAAGAGAAACGGCTTCGCGCTTCTCGCCTGAGACCTACGCGCAAGCAGGCGTGAGGCCGAAAGGATCGGACCACCCGGACAAACGGTTTCCGGCCGTCCCAGCCCTCGAGCGTTGCTACCTGGCATATGTTCGATCGCTTGAACAGGAGAAAACGCGCAACAATAACGAATCGCGTGCCGCAACAACGAACCGGGTGGATAGCCGACCCGAATAAGATAGTGAAGGAGTACGGAATGAGTGAGGCGAATAATATTGTTTTGAAAAAGCCCTTGAACAAAATGACCGCCAAGGAACTTCGCGAGCTGTGTATTTCTCAGATTCCCCAGATTAACGGGGCGAGCGGTATGGATAAGGACGCTCTCGTGGTCGCCGTGCGCGAGGTTCTTGGTTTCAGCACGGATGAAGAGAGCAAGGGACCTTCTCCTTACAAGGAGCAGATATGGTCGTTGAAGCGTCAGGTACGCACGCTGCGCGCTGAAAAAGATCAACTGCCCAGCACTCAGCGCAAGGACCGGAATCTCTTACGCCGGAAGATCAATCTGCTGAAAAAGCGGACTCGACGTTTGGCGGCCGCTGTATAGTTGTTTCCGAAAGAATCTTTTTCGGTATCAAGTGGGAAATTGATTTTCTTCGCGAATATTGTTGACAAACGGTCCTCTTTTGCTTAGTTGTACGGACTTCGCGTTGGGGGATCGTCTAGCGGCAGGACTACGGACTCTGACTCCGTCAACCTAGGTTCAAATCCTAGTCCCCCAGCCATCCACCACCAACGTCCCCATCGTCTAGCCTGGTCCAGGACATCGGCCTTTCACGCCGGTAACAGGGGTTCGAATCCCCTTGGGGACGCCAATTAAAACAACAGGTTACAAGCCTGTTGACCATAGCCGTAGCCGGTGGAAGTACCGGCGGAAGTACTAAGCCCCCAGAGCTGCCACTTTGGGGGCTTCTTTTGTGGTGAAGGGGATGACCTTGGCGGGCCTGCGATTCTTGAAGACATCTTCCAGGGCTTCCCTGGTGTGCTCCAGGCCCAGGCTCTTCAGGTAGAGCTCCGTGGTTGATGGTGACTTGTGCCGGAGGATGGCCTGGATCACCGCCACGGGCTGGCCTGCATGGTAGAGCGTGGAGGCGGTCAGGTGCCGGATTGCGTGGAGTCCGAAAACCTTGGCCCCGGCCCGAGCGCACAGTCGCCTCATCATGTGCTGGCGGCTTGTGAATGGCTTGCCGTAATAGTTCCGACAGAAGAAGAATTCTTCCTGGCAGACGAAGACGTACTCCACGTCCTTGATCAGCCGCTCCTCCCACCATCCCAGCAAGGACTTTTTCAATTCCTGGGTCATGGGGAGCCAGTCGTATTCCAGCGTCCCGTCCTTGCGCTTGCGGGTGCCCAGACGAATCCGGCTACTCACAAAATCCACGTCCGACCAGGTCAGGCGGAACAGTTCCGATCGTCTGGCCGCCAGGTGCAGGTAGGCCAGCAACATGACCTTGTCCTGACCTTCCGCCACGTCGTAGACGGCCCAGAAATCATCTTCCGGCGGCACATATCTGGGGCTGCGTTCCTCGGAGAACGGGTCAACCTTGAGGAACGGGCAGGGCGGGAAGTTGTGGTACTTGATGGCCCAATTCCAGGCCGCGAGCAGGTTCTTGCGGTCCTTGTTGCTGGCATGGCCGCTTCGATCCTGGGCTTGGCCCTGAAGATATTTCAGAGCGTGCTTGGGCAGATACGAGTTGACCTCCGTTGCCGCGTCAACCTTGACGAAAAAACGGCGGAACACGTCGCGCTTTTCCCGGTACGTCCGGTTGTGGAACTTCGTCGTGGCGTAGTCGAGGTACATGGTCGCCCATTCACCCAAAGATACCGTGGGGGTCGGAGTGGGTTCTTCCACAATTTCCTTGCGCATTTGCGCTTCCCATTGAAGAGCTTCCTTGCGCGTTTCGAACAGTTTTTGTTTCCGGCTGCCGTCCTTTTTCACGCAGCCGAGCCACTTCGTCTTGCCGTGCTTGTCCACCTTGGAGGGCATCGAGAGCCTCCCTTATTCGATTTTCAAAGAACATGATGCGTCCAAAGAGGTGGACACCACCCAACTGTGACGCATACTTCCGGACCGTCCGGGGGTCAACACGGAAATGATCGGCGACTTCCTGGACGGAAAATGACCGCCCAAATTCGCGCTCGATGAAGTGCAACCCATCGCCAGACATCACGAATCCTTCTGCTTTTCCGAAGCTTCAACGATTGTAACCATCGGATTTTTTCCGGTTTCCTTGCAGACCTGGATCAGGCCTGCACTTTCCAGGGCATCAAGCGCCCGTCTTTTGGCGTCCTTACTGACCCCCATTTCGGCAAGGAGCGGATTACCCAAGGGTATTGTTTTGGTTTT
>SKYX01000374.1 GCA_007127655.1 Desulfonatronum sp. | reverse complement strand
TGCAAGACTGGGCAAGAGGCATATCTCAATGGTAGGACAGGCATCCTGCCTGTCCGTGCAGGCAAGATGCCTGCACTACCAAATTCAAAAACGGTATTTCAGTAACAGCCACGTCCCTTAACTGAGTGTTGAACAAAACTTTGTCGGCAGTTCGTTCAAAAACCCCAAGTGCAAGAAGCAAGAAAAGTGCAAGGTCGAAGCGTAGTTATTGATACGTGAGAGTTTGAACTTTTTGCAGCGATGCAGCAATTGGGAGTTTTTCAACGGACTGGTAAGGAGACCTTCATCATGGGCCAACTCACCCCGTATCAACTGGACGTTCTCCAGGAACTGATCAACATCGGCGTGGGCCATGCAGCGGGCACCCTGAACCAGATGAGCGGCCAGCACGTCAGCCTGCACGCTCCCGAAGTTACGGTGTTGCCCATTGAAAAGATGCTTTCCGGCGAGATCATCGACACCAAGCAGAAAGTCATGGCCATCAAGCTCAGCTTCAGCGGGAATTTTTCGGGAATGGCCTCGTTGATGTTCCCCCCGGAAAGCGCCAACAAGCTGATCACCATCATCCTCGGCGAAGAGCCCGTGGCCGAAGACATGGACATGATGCGCGTGGGCGTGCTGCAGGAGGTGGGCAACATCGTCCTCAACGGCGTCATGGGCTCCATCGGCAACCTGCTTACGGAACATATCGAATACCTGCCCCCGGACTATTACGAAACCAGCTTCGTCGACCTGCTGCTCAGCGATGGCCAGCAGGAGAATATGCTCCTGCTGGCCAAAACCAATTTTTTCCTGGAGGAACGTTTGATCCAGGGCGACATCCTGGTCATGTTCCGCTTGCAGACCTTCGACTACCTGCTCGCGGCCCTGAACAAAGTCATGGCCGAACAAGGCATGCCGCTGGACGGCTGAGCCCGATCGGACCTCAATTTTATGAGCAGCACCACGCACGCACTCCCAGGCACCGACCGGTTCAGAATTCTGGACCACGTCCCACTGGGCGTCGTGCTCCTGGACGCCAACTATCGCGTCGTCTTCTGGAACAAGTGCCTGGAGTACTGGACCGGACTGGGAGAGACGGAGATTATGGGGAAGGACCTCCGTGCGCAATTTCCGATGATTACCGAGAAGCGCTTCGCCACCCGCATTGAGTCGGTCCTGCGCGGCGGGCCGCCGATCATTTTCTCCTCTCACATCCACAAATACCTGATCCCGGCCAAGCTCCCGGATGGTTCGCACCGTCTTCAGCATGTCACCATCAGCCCCATGCGCGAACCGGACGACGCTTTTCTGGCCATGTTCATGATCCAGGACGTCACCGAGGTGAACACCCGGCTGATCCAGCGCAAACAGGCCGAGGATGAGCTGCGCCGCGTCCTGACCCAGTTGGAAGCGACCAACGCCAAGCTGGAGATTTCCAATGCCCAAGCCGTGCGCATGGCCGAGCAAGCTCAGGAAGCCAACACGGCCAAAAGCATCTTTCTGGCCAACATGAGCCATGAAATCCGCACCCCAATGAGCGGAATCCTCGGCGCCCTGGACATGCTCGCCAGCGATGAAAGGGACCCAGAGAAGCTGAAGCTGTTGCGGATGACAATGGATTCCGCCCAGTCCTTGCTTCAAATCATCAACGACATCCTGGACCTGTCCAAGGTGGAGGCTGGAAAGCTGGAACTGCGTCCTGAATACGTGGCCTTGGAACCGATAATGGAACGCTGTCGACACCTCTACTCCTTCCCGGCCCAAGCCAAGAATCTGGAACTCCACCTGGAAATGGGGCCAAACCTGCCTCAAACGTCGCACATCGACCCCACCCGCCTGGAGCAGGTGCTTCGCAACCTGCTGGACAATGCCGTCAAATTCACAACCCAGGGACGGATCAGCTTTGGCGCGGAACGCATCGACGATCCCGGCCTCGGCCCGGCCCTGCGTTTCCAGGTCCGAGACACGGGTATCGGCTTTGCCGCCACTTCCGCGGAACGCCTGTTTCAGCCTTTTTCCCAAGCCGACAGTTCCTACGCGAAAACCTATGGAGGCACCGGACTGGGGCTCTCCCTGTGTCGACGCCTAGTGGAACTGATGGGCGGAAGCATGTCATTCCAAAGCATCGTCGGCCAGGGCAGTACATTTTCCTTCGTCATTCCTTTACATGAGGCCGCGTTCCCGACATCAGAACCACCTTCCATCGAACCTTCAGCTTTCGACATGACACAGGCAGCCTCGCACTCGCCAGAGTCACCTTCCCCTACGACGACCGCGTTGCCCGGGACGTCCGTAACAGCGGACCCGCCTGGCGCGCCCCCTTCGGCCCATATCCTGGTCGCCGAGGACGTAGACCTCAACCAGCAATACCTGGCCTTTCTTTTGGGGCACCACGGATACAGCATCGACCTGGTTTCCAGCGGAGTCGAGGCCGTTCATGCCTTCCAAAGCAAATTCTACGACATTATTCTCATGGACATCCAGATGCCGGAGATGGACGGCCTGGAAGCCACGACCCGCATCCGCACCCTGGAGCGGGACCAAGGCAGGCCGCGCACGCCGATTATCGCCCTCACCGCCTATGTCCTGCCCGAGGAGCGAGAAACCTTCCTGAGCAAAGGCATGGACGGCTTCTCACCCAAACCGATCCAGGGCGACCAGCTTCATGCCGAAATCCAGCGCCTGCTATCGACACGGCCCACCGAGACGCGCCCTGCCGCTTTTACAGCCTCCTCCAACGAACCTCCGCTGACAACACAGATTTCCGATCCCAATCCTGGCCTTGACTCCCGACCGGTCTACAACCTTCAGGACGTCAAAACACGATTTCTGGGCAACGACAAATTGTGGCAAACAATTGCCTTGCGCTTTATCCAGGAAGAACTGCCCGAATACCTGGAACAGATCCATCCCCTGCTCCATGACCCGAACCTTGCGCAAACGGCCCGGCTGGCCCACAAGATCAAAGGCGCTCTGGGTACGCTCTGCGCCGACCCGGCCCGGGACGCGGCCCTGGCCGTGGAAAAGGCCGCGAAAAGCAGGAATGTTCCGGAAACCAAAAACGGTCTGCATCTGCTCCTTGCGGAGTTGAAACGCATCCCTGCGGCCCCGGAAACAGCAAAACGAGCTTAACCATACATTAAAATGAAACGACTCAGTACATTTTGGTCAGAGCCTCATTCCGGCGCTGGATTCCCGCCTTCGCGGGCATGACGTGTTTTTCAATGCCGTCTCCGAGTCCGTCATACCCACGAAGCCTGTCCTCGTGCAGACGGGAGCGGGTATCCTGTCCGATTTTCTCGGATGAGCTGAGGAGATACAAAATTATCAGCATTGTCGCATAGCCGCACCGGCCTTCATCCTGCTTCCCTTCCGAAATAATGACGAACAAAAGAAATTCTCCTTGCATCGTGCTGGTCAACGACGACCAGGCCCAACTGACGATCATGACCAACCTGCTGCGTCTGGAAGGGCTGCGCGTCCGTCCCTTCTCCTCGGCGGAAGAGGCCTTGCAAGGCATGGCCGGTGATCCTCCGCCGGATTTGATCCTCACCGACCTGTACATGCCCTTGATTGACGGATGGCGGTTCTGTCGTCTGCTGCGCTCCCCTGACTACCCGGAGTACAACACCGTCCCGCTGATGGTGGCCTCGGCGACCTTCTCGGGCGAGGAAGCCGCGCGGGTCACCGTTGAAACCGGGGCCGACGCTTTCGAACCCATCCCCCTGAACATCCCCCGCTTTCTGAAAACGGTCCGCGACCTGCTCCAAGGACACAAGCACCCGTTGGACCGCCTGGTTCTGATCATCGAAGACAGTCGCTCCATGGCTCTCCTGTTACAACGCGAGTTCGCCGCCCGGGGATACCGGGCCCATGTGGCCCTGACCGCGGCCGATGGCCGTGAGCTGTTTCACAAACTGCCCTTCGAACTGGTGATCCTGGACTACCATTTGCCCGACCAACTCGGCGACTCGGTCCTGGAAGAGTTCATGCGCCACCGACCGGAAACGGTGTGCATCGTGATCACCAGCGATTCCAAACCGGAAATCGCCCTGAAATGCACCCGCAAAGGGGCCGCGGCCTATGTGCGCAAACCCTTCAGCCCGGACTACCTTATTGACCTCTGCGCCAAGGCTCGCAGGGAACGGGCTCTGTTGCGGGTCGAGGAACGCCTGGAGGAACGCACCCAGGAATTGCGCAAAAGTGAGGCCCGCTACCGGTCCGTGCTGGAGAACATCCTGGACGTCTATTATCGCACGGACGCCCAGGGGAACATCATTCTGGCCAGCCCATCGGCCCTCCCCCTGTTCGGATGCTCCACCTTAGAGGAAATCATCGGTCGCCCGGCAGCCTCGTTTTATCTGCATCCGGAGGAGCGGCAAGGACTGCTGCTGGCCCTGAAACGCCAGGGCGAGGTTCTGGATTACGAAGTCACCCTGAAACGCCGGGACGGCGCCGCGATCCACGTTTCCACCAACAGTCGATTGTACACCGACGACGAAGGCCAATTACTCGGAGTTGAAGGGACGTTTCGGGACATCACGAAGCGCAAACAGGCCGAGGCCGCCCAGGCCAAGGCGGAGAGCCAATACAAGGAGCTGTTCGACAACGCGCCGGTGGCCGTCTTTCAGTCCACCCCGGATGGACGGTTTCTGCGGGTCAACCCGATGTACGCCGAGCTTGTCGGCTACGGCTCACCGCAAGAAATGCTGGACAAGATCACGGACATCGCGACCCAGCTCTACGCCGATCCCGCGGACCGGGAGGCTTACAAGCAAGAGTTGGAACGCCACGATATGGTCAAGAATTACCAGGTGCGGTTGAAACGCCTCGACGGAACGCCGATTTGGGTTTCCATGAACACCAAGGCTGTTCGGGACCAGGACGGGGCCTTGATTTCCTACGACGGCTTTCTCAGCGACATCAACCAGGAAAAGGAGCTGGAGGAGCAGTTGCGCCAAGCCCAGAAGATCGAGGCCCTGGGCACCCTGGCCGGCGGCATGGCTCACGACTTCAACAATATCCTCCAGGCCGTAGGTGGCACGGCCCAGCTCATGCTGAACCGAAAAACCAAAGAGGACGAAGACTACCTGGGCCTGCTGAGCATCCACAAGGCCTGCAGCCGGGGAGCGGAGTTGATCCGCCAGCTTCTGGCCTACAGCAGAAAAACTCCCGGCGACCATCGTCCCATGGACCTGAACCGGGAAATCACGGAAGCAGTAGCCATTCTCCAACGGACCATCCCCAAGATGATCGACATTCGCGTCCATTTAGCTCCGGACCTGAGACCGATCCTGGCCGACCCGCTTCAGATCGAGCAGATTATTTTCAACCTCGGCACCAATGCCGCGGACGCCATGGCCGGATTCGGCACCCTGACGATCACCACCCAAAACGTCCCGGATGAAGACACCCC
>SKYX01000233.1 GCA_007127655.1 Desulfonatronum sp. | reverse complement strand
TCTTGCCTGCACGGACAGGCAGGATGCCTGTCCTACCATTGAGACATGCCTCCTGCTCAGTGTTGCAGAGCAAAAAGCACGGGGGCATAAACGGTACATCAGCATCCGCCAGTTCCCTTACCCAAGAATTTTATATTTGCGATCAGGATAACTGCCCAGCTCATCTGAGAAAAACCGGACTGGATACCCGCTCCACGTCTGCACGAGGACAGGCTTCGCGGGCATAACGGACTCGGAGATGGGCATTGAATAACAAGTCATTCCCATGAAGGCTGGAATCCAAATCACACTTGCCACAAGTATTTGAAAAAATATATTTACAGGTCGCAATCTGAGCAGATACCAATCAGGTATATTGCAATGTATTCCGGCGCTTGCCCTGCAATCGCCCGGTGATCACCCCGGCCAGCCAAGCTACCAGAAAAACCGCGCCGCCAGTGAGAAACCAGTAAAAACGATCCCTGGAGTTCAGCTTGCTGTTCTCCCGACGCAAAATTTCCACCTCGGCCTGTACTTCGGCCAGATCGGTGACGGTTTGATCGTAGCGTTGTCGCAAATCCAGGACATTGCCTGCGTCCAGCTGGAGAGCCGCATGTTCACGGTCCAGATCCAAGAGCTTGTTGGAGGTTTCGGACAAGGTCTCCAGCAGGTTTTGATTGACCTCCTCCAGTTCGGCGATTCGCCCTAATGCGCCGCTGGATGCGGCATAGAGTTCGTCATATTCCTCGCGAAGCTCCTGGTACTTCAAGGAAACCGGTATGACCTCGCTGGTGAAGCGCTTCAGTACCCAGCCCTCAACGCCGTTTGGACCGCGGACCTGGAGCCATCCGGCCTGTTCGGACAATACTTCCATTTTTGCTCCGGCGGACAGCATCTGGAGAATTCGATGCTCTGTGGACGGCCCTCCACGCTTGGAAATTTCCCGAACATCGGACACGTAAACAGTTACCGCTCCGGCAATTCCAGGCAAGCACGCCAAAACGCTCACCACGAAGAGTCCGGCAACAAAACGCATGATCCGATTTGTCTTCATCGGCGAACCTCAGGGATAAAAAAGGGGCATGGGCATATGAACCGCAACCTTTCGTAGCACTGAACCGTGTCTCAAGGCAATGCGCTCAACAGCTCAGCCTCCGGTAATCGGTCCTCAACGGCATCCACTCTGCCCGCCTCCAGGGCCCGAAACGTAACGCGTCGCGACGACACCATGGCCGAGGCTAAATCAGGCCTGGCAAAAACGTGGTCAGCGCGGGGAAGGCCAGCAGGATGGCGATGCAGACGATCAACGCGGCCAGAAACGGCCAGATACCCCTGAAGATGGTTTCCAGGGGGACGTCCGCGGCGATTCCCTTGACGATATAGACGTTCATGCCCACCGGAGGCGTGATCACGCCCATGGCCACGACCAGGACCATGATCACCCCGAACCAGATCGGATCATAACCCAGAACGTTGACCACCACGGGGTAGAAAATGGGAATGGTCAGCAGGACCAGGGCCAGGGCGTCGATGAAGAATCCCAGGACGAGATAGATCAGCAGGATCAAGGCCATGATCACGTAGGCCGGCAGGTCCAGTTGCCCGGCCCAGGAGGCCAGTTCGAACGGGATGCGGCTGACGGCCATGAACCGCCCGAAGATTACCGCCCCGGCCACCAGGAGCATGATCATGGCCGTGGTCCGGGTGGAATCGGCCAGGGCGCGCTTTAGTCCGTCCCAGCGAAGCTTGCCCTGGACCAGGGTCAAGAAAAACACCCCAGCCGCCCCCACGGCCCCTGCCTCGGTGGGCGTGAACCACCCGGCGAACAGACCGCCCAGGGACAGGGAGAAGATGACGAACACTTCCCAGATTCCGCCCTTCAAGGCCGCGAAGCGATCCTTCCAGCTGAACACCGGCCCGGGCGGGCCAAGGCTTGGATTGCGCCGGGCCATGAGAAAAATTGTGGCCATGTAGAGAAACATCAGCAAAAAACCGGGAATGATCCCGGCCATGAACAGCTTGCCGATGGATTGCTCCGTGGCCATGCCGTAAACGATGAAGATCACACTGGGCGGAAACAGGACTCCCAACGCCCCCCCGGCGGCCACGCTGGCCGTGGAAAGGGTGTCTGCGTAGCGGTATTTCTTCATCTCTGGAATGGCGATGGCCCCGATGGTCGCGGCCGTAGCCGTGTTGGACCCGCAAACCGCACCGAACAACGCGCAGGTGGCCTGGGTGGCGATAGCCAGTCCTCCGGGATAGTGGCCCATGGTCCTGTAGGCGAAGGTGAACAGCCTGGCCCCGATCCCGGAGTAGAACGCCAAAAACCCCATGAAGATGAACATGGGGATCACGCTCAGGGAGTAGGAGGAAAACGTGGCGTACATATCCTTGGAAACGACCCGAAACGCCGCATCCGGAGAAACCAGCCAACTGAACCCTAAAAATCCGGTCAGGGCCATGGCATAGGCAATGGGCATGCGCAGAATCAGCAGGACGAAAAACAGGCCGATTCCGGCCATTCCGATCACAGTCGGGCTCATCGGCGCACCGCCATGCCCACCATTTCCACGGCGCGCAGGATCAGGACCAGGCAAAGCAGACCCAAGGCCGCGGCAAGTCCGTAGACAAACGGGTAAAAGGGGATCTTCGTCGTCAACCCCACCTCGCCGCTGGCCGCGAAGCTTTGGGCATAGTCCAGCATGTGCCAGGAACAGAAAACAAAAAACACCGCGGCCGTGATGTTAGTCAGGCCATCGATGCACGCTCTGACCCGCTCGGGAAGCTTCGCCACCAGAAAGCCCACGGCGATATGCCCGTTCTTCAGGGCACAATGGGCCAGGGCCAGACCCACGGCCAGGGAGGTCAGAAAGCCCACGAATTCATATGTTCCGAGAATCGGGCTCTTAAAGAGTGCCCGCAGGATAATGTTCAGGACCACCAGAAACATTACGGCCAGGAGGCTGATTCCAGCCACGGCGTCAAAAACCTTGCTGACGGCCCAGACGTATTTTTCGGCGAGTGGAAGATAAGGTTTTGAACGTGGCGACATTGAGGGTAAGGAGGGAAGCTGTTGAAAAAAAAATCACGGTCGCGCGCTCAGACGCTTTGCGAGCCAGCGACTGAACGCGCGCCGTGTTTCAGGAAAACTTATGGCCGCACCATGAACGTTCCGGTATGGCAAACAAAGCCCCGCGACTGGTCAATACTGGGCGTTATACTTCTCGGACAATTCGATCACCAAGTCCAGGGCCTCTTGCCCAGGCAGCCCACGTCCGGCCATGTCCTGAAGAAAATCGGCCTGGATCGGCAGGACCAGTTCGGTCCAGCGGGCCGTTTCCTCATCGGTAAGATGGATCACCTGTTGGCCCGTGGTTTCCACGGCATAAGTCAGGGCCGAATCGTTTTGCGCATCCCACAGCCCCTTGGCCACGTCATGGAAGAATTGCTCGGAGACCTCGGTGATTACAGTCTGCAGGTCCTCTGGAAGCCGGTCCCACGCGCGTTGGTTCATGGTCACGAAGAACAAGGTATTGTAGAGAAACGGGGTCAAGGTCAAATAGTCGGTGACCTCGGCGTGTCGCCAACCCTGCAAAACCTCCAAGGGCGAAAGATTGCCTTTGACCAGCCCGCGGGACAAGGCCTCGTAGGCCTCCGACTGGGGCATGGCCACGGGAATGGCCCCCAGAGCGGTCAGGGTCTTGGCGCTTAGCCCGGTGGCCCTGATTTCCATGCCCTGCAGGTCCTCAAGGGTGCGCACCGCCGACTTGGTGAACAAATCACCAGGCCCTGTGGCCAGGACCATCAGCAGCTTGGTGTCCTGGATCTCCGCCGGGTTCAAGGCTTTGATCGCGTCCCAGGCCACTTGGCTGGCGACCTTGGAATTCTTGTAGGTCACGCCGGGCAGTTCGAACACTTCCAACAACGGAAAACGACCTCTGGTGTAAGCGAAAACGGACAGGCCGATATCCGCGATCCCCGTGACCACGCCGTCATAAATCTCCGGGGCAGCGAGCAAAGTCTGGCCCGGGTAGCTGACCACGTCAATTCGCCCGTTGGACGCCTCTGCCAGAGCCTTGGCCCAGCCCTGGACCAACTCCGTCTCAGCCGGATGGGTTGCCGGGAAAAAGTGCGCCAAGCTCAGCGACACAGGACGCTGCGCCATGGCGGCGGTCGCGGCAAGCATCAGCACCAAAAACGTCGCTAACAGAATCATCAGGTACGTCAAACCCAATCTGTTCATCTCTCGCCCCCCTAAGTAAAAGTTTCGGGTAGCTACTCAGCACACTCCGGATATGGCCCCTTTCCGACGCTGGATTCCCGCCTTCGCGGGAATGATCTCAAAGAGTAAGGTTTCCAAACTCGTCATGCCCGCGAAGGCAAGCATTCAGGCCATGCTTGTCACTTTTTTGGAGCAGCTACAGCCTCACGTGCGGATGCTTACATATTGTAGAGTTCGTCTCCAGGGATGATCCGAATCTTGTTGTTTTGCAGGATCTCAATAGCCTGATCCGTCCGGTCGAACCGGAAGATCATGACCGCGTCCTTTCCGGTCTGTTGAACAAAGGCGTACATATATTCCACGTTGATCTGGTTGTTGCTGAGCAATTCCAGAATAGAATGCAGTCCCCCGGGCCTGTCGTCCACTTCCACGGCAACGACGGAAGTCCGACCCACAGTGAAGCCGTTTTCCTTGAGCACCTGCTTGGCCCGTTCATGATCCGTGACGATTAACCGTAAAATGCCGAAGTCCGACGTATCGGCCAGGGACAACGCCCGGATATTCACCTTGGCCTGGGACAAGACCCTGGTCACATCCGTCAGGCGTCCGGCGCGATTCTCCAGAAAAATCGAAATCTGTTCCACTTTCATTGTTCTGCCCTCCCGGCAAGAATTTGGTTGCTCTCAGATGATCGTACGGATGACCGCGCCTTGTAGGGGCAGGCCTCGCGCCTGCCCTATGCCCATTCATCAAGGCGGTACGGCTGAACGTCTTCTACGGTAGCTCCTCGTTGCCTCACCCATCCAAGGTGGCCGCGAGGGCCGCCCCTACATTTGCGGCGCATTTTCACGGCAACAAAACATGTCAACCTGTTATCTTTAAAAATCAACCATCCCCTAGAATCTTAAACCAAACTTGGTCCAAAATGGTAATTCTGAAACGGCTGGCTGTTGCTCAGACCTTGGGCCGCTGGTCGATGATCCGTTGGGCCTTGCCTTCGGAACGGGTCAGGCTGCGCGGTTCCACCAGTTTGACCTTGGCCGTCACACCGAGAAACTCCTTGATGTTCCCCTGGATTTTGCCTTCAAGGCGCTGCAAATGGCGCACCTCGTCGGAAAAAAGCTTTTCATCCACCTCCACCCGCACCTCCAGGGTGTCCATGGCGCCCTGGCGATCCAGGATCAGCTGATAATGCGGGGTCAGGCCTTCGGTTTCCAGAAGCAGGGCTTCGATCTGCGACGGAAAGACGTTCACCCCGCGAATGATCAGCATGTCGTCGCTGCGCCCCTTGATTCGACTCATCCGGACATGGGTCCGGCCGCAGCGGCAGGGAACGTAGCTCAGGGAGGTGATGTCCCTGGTTCGATAACGGATCAGAGGCTGGGCCTCCTTGGTCAGGGTGGTCAGAACCAGTTCGCCGGTTTCCCCGGGCGGCAACTGCTCGCCGGTGATCGGGTCGATGATTTCCGGCAGGAAATGGTCTTCGAAAATATGCAGGCCTTTTTGGGCAGCGGCGCACTCCATGGCCACCCCGGGCCCCATGATCTCGGAGAGCCCGTAGATGTCCAAGGCGATCAGGCCCAGCTTGGATTGGATGTCCTGGCGCATCTCCTCGGACCAGGGTTCCGCGCCGAAGATGCCGATGCGGATGGGCAGTTCGCTGAACGGAATCCCGGCTTCCTGAGCCGCTTCGAACAGGAACAGGCTGTATGATGGGGTACTGCAAAGCACCGTGGGGCCGAAGTCCCGAAGCAGCATTACCTGCCGTCTGGTGCCTCCGCCGGAAATGGGTACGATGGTCGCCCCCAGTTCTTCCGCGCCGTAATGCACGCCCAGCCCGCCGGTAAACAGGCCGTATCCGTAGGCATTATGCACCACGTCGCCTCGATTGACCCCGGCGGCCATGAAGGCTCTGGCCATCAGGCCGGCCCAGTTGCGGACGTCGCGGTGCGTATACCCCACCACCGTGGCCTTCCCCGTGGTGCCGGAGGAAGCATGGATGCGCACGACGTTTTCCTTGGGCACGGCGAACAGACCAAAAGGGTAGTTGTTGCGCAGGTCCTGTTTTTCCGTAAACGGCAGGTACTTCAAATCGTTAAGGCTTTTGACCTGTTCGGGGCGTATGCCGGTTTCCTCGAACTTGCGTCGATAAAACGGCACGTTGGCATTAACCCGCTCCACCAGGTTCCGAAGCCGGGACAACTGCAACGGCTCCAGGTCCTCCCGGGGCGCGGTCTCTTTTTCGATGTCAAAAATCACGAACTGTCCTCCTTGAGCAATTGGGAATTCAGAGCTGGGCCGGTTTTTTCGGTTCACGGCATGGCACGGCGCGTGCCCGCGGCATCCCGCTCGACCATGTCCGTCACACGAAATGGCTGAGCCAGTAATATCCTCCTGCCAGGACCACCGCCCCCAGTAGCAGGGCGTAGACTCTGCGCGAGCGCAGGGAAAGCAGAACCCCGAGGGTTCCGATCATCCAGACCACCGGCCAGGTAATGGGCAACATCAGGACACGCCCGCGGAATTCCTGCAAGAGCATGTCGGTGAGCGGCACGAGCAGGGCCATGACCACAATGAACGCCGCCAAGTTCATCACGACGGAGTGGAACAGGGCCATTTTCGCTGGATTCACCGGGGAGATGGCTACATTCGCGCCCCCTCGCGTGGACTGAAGCATTTGCGTATACACGGCATTTTGCCTTCGACGCTGAAGCAGTTCGAGACGGCTGCCCAAAAGGGCCGTGGGCGCGCAGAGCAGCATGACCATGAAGATCACCGGAGCCTGGGCGAGGTCGAAAATGTTCACCAGGGCCAGGGATGTCAGCAGGGCAAAGGGGCCGTGGGGAGGAATGTAGGTCCCTATGGGGAACAGGTCCAAAAAAAACAGCTCGAAAAACAGCGCCACGGGCAAAGCCGTCTCCCACTGGCCGGTTACGGCCGCCCAAAGCATGCCGATTACCAAGGGCCGATCCAGAAAACCAAGATTCAGGCCGAATCGGGCCAGGGAAAACAGGGCAAAAAAAAACACGCCAAGCCTGCCCAAGCCAGCGCGTCCATGCTCATCCCCACCATGATGTCTTCACCTGCGTCGAATCGTTGGGTACACAGCGGAAATCCAAATGAATGCCCCGTTTGGCAAAGGCCTTCAAACAGCCGATATCTTCGTTGCTCAGGGCCACGTGCGGGCAGAGCTGTTGCTTGCCCGGAGAATAATGCAAATTGCCGATGTTCACCGTGCTCAACACAAACCCGACCTGCAACGCCCGCTGCACGTCGCCGCATGTGGCGAAGAGCAGCAGCGTGTCGCCGCGTGGATGAACAACCCGCCCGTGCTCATCCAGATGCTTGACGATGCGCTCGACACCGACGAAGGAAAGTTCCACGCCGCTGGGCACGGCCAAGCGGATGATCTCCTGACGCAGATCGTCCTCAGCCAGCTCGTCGTTGACCACGAGAATGTTCCGGGCGCCCAGATACGGCACCCAGGCTTCGATGACCTGCCCGTGAACCAAACGATTGTCGATGCGCACCCAGTTCATGACCGCTCCGGCCTACTCCTTGGCCACCTTGCTGCGCAGAAGATCCCCGGCGACGACGATCCCTTGTGATCCTGCGGCCTTGGCCTCCTTGGCCAGTTCGGCCAGGGACAGCTTGCGCGAACCAAGCACGCGTAACAGCATGGGCAGGTTCACGCCGGTAATCACTTCCAGCTGGTGCTCGCTTTTATTCAGCAACGACAGACTCAAATTGGTCGGTGTCCCGCCGAACATGTCCGTCAGAATGACCACCCCTGGGCCGTGATCCGCGCTTTTGACGCTTTTCTTGATCTCAGCCAGGGACTTTTCCACTTCCTTGGTCACATCCACGCTCACGAAATAGCAGTCCTGTTGCGGGCCAAGAATCAGCTCCGCGGCCTTGAGCAGGTAAGCTCCGTACTCCGTATGCGTGACCAACACGACTCCAATCACCGCATGCTCCCCAAAAACTGATATCCGGGTTCATCCCAGATTCAGGTGACGATGTTCAATGGTAACGGAAAATCCGGTGGCCGTCAGCGCGGTCAACACGGCCTGGGATACGGCCACAGAGCGATGCCGCCCTCCGGTGCATCCCAGAGCCATGGTCAACCGATACCGGCCTTCCACCGCGTACAATGGCAGCAGATACCGTAAAAAATACTCGAACCGGCCGATGAAGTCCTTCCCAGGGTTGTCCCCCAGCACGTAACGGGCAATGGACTCGTCCAGGCCGGACAGGGAACGCAACTCCGGATCAAAGTAGGGGTTGGGCAAAAACCGCAGATCAAAGACCAGATCCGCCTCCAGGGGAACGCCGTACTTGAAGCCGAAAGAAATCAAATGAATGCGCATTCCTTCGCCAAGTTCCTGGCCCAGAGGCCATTTCTCCTGAAACACTCGCCGCAAGTCGTGGATGGAATAGTCCGAGGTATCCACCACCAGATCAGCGTGCTTGCGCAACCCCTCCAGCATGACCCGCTCCCGGGAGATGGCCTGGTCCAAGCCCATGCCCTGGGCTTCCAAGGGGTGCGGGCGGCGGGTGGTGGCGTAGCGCCGGATCAGCACGGCGTCCCGGGCCTCCAGAAAGACCAGCTTTGGGCTCATCCCGGCCAGATCCATCCGCTCCACGAATTGTTCCCATTGCAGGGCAAAGTCCGGCCGGCGCACATCCAGTCCCAGGGCCACTCCCGGGTAGCGGTCCAGCTTCATTTCTTCGGACAGGGTTAACAACTGCCCGGCCAGCCCGGCCGGCAAACCGTCCACGCAATAGTAGCCCAGATCCTCGAAGACGTTCAAGACCGTGCTTTTTCCCGCCCCGGACTGTCCGGCGATCATGACCAGGGAAAGCTCGCTCGGTTTGCTTGGGTGCTCTGCACTCATTGCGGTTTGCCTTTTTGGGGAGGGGCACGGCGTGCCGTGCCCCTCCGGTGTGGACGAATAAAAGACCCTCACGCCGAGCTGAGGGCGTCCCAGAACAGCTCCTTGTCCTGAGCCGTGAGAAAAGCGTGCCGAAAGGCCTCGTCCTTGAGTAACCGGGTGATGGACGCCAGGATGCGCAGGTGCATCCCAGCGACCTGTTCCGGAGCCAGGACCATGAAAAAAATGTGGCACGGCTTGTGGTCCAGGGCGTCGAAATCCACGCCCTCGGAACTGCGCCCGACCACTAATACGATCCGGTCCAGGCCCTCCAGCTTGCCGTGGGGAATGGCCACTCCCTCGCCGATGCCCGTGCTCCCGAGACTTTCCCGGTCCTTGAGCACCCGAAAGGCCGCCTCGGCGTCCAGACCTGGTACCTTTTGGGCCAGCACGGCAACCAATTCCGCCAGCACTTCCGTCTTGTTCCTGGCTTGCAACTCGGGGAGCAGCAAGTCTTTGCTCAAAAAATCCTTGAGGACCATCGACTAGATTCCCGGGTCGATCAGACCGAAGTCGCCGCTTTTCCGGCGGTAGATGACGTTGACGCGCTCGATGTCCGCGTTGAAGAAAACCAGGAACTCGTTGCCCAAGGCTTCCAGCTGCATGGCCGCCTCGTCCACGGACATGGGCTTGGGCTCGAAATTATCGGTTTCCGTGATGGTCTGGGCCCGCTTGCCGGTCTCGTCCTGGGTGAAGGAGATCACGTCCACCCGCGCGGACTGGTTCTTTTGGCCGCGACGATGGTCCTTGTTCTTCTCTTTGGTCTTGCGCACCTGGGCCTCGAGCTTGTCCAGGACCAGGTCGATGGTGGAATACATGTCCTCGCTTTCGGTGGTGGCGGAGAAATGCATGTCCTTGCCCGTGAGGATCACCTCGGCCATATGCCGATACTTTTCCACGGAAAGGTTGACGGCCAGTTCGCCCTGATCTTCAGGACGCAGATAGCGGTTGATCTTATTGAAGCGCTCGCGGGCGTATCCCTTGAGGTGATTGGACGGCTCGAAATTCTTGAAAGTAAAAGTTATTTCCATGCGACACCTCCGAAGTAAAACGGGTTCTGGGTTGGTTTGAGGTTGTTCGCTCCATTGGGAGCGTCTGGGAAGGTTAAAAAATGGCCTTGCGCTTGGAAGACGACTCGATGTTCAGCGCCATGCGATACTTGGCCACGGTCCGGCGGGCGATGTTGACGCCCAGGGACTTCTTCAAAAGTTGCGAGATCAATTCGTCGCTGAGGGGACGCTTGGGGTCCTCTTCGGAAATCAGCTTCTTGATCTCCGCCTTGACGCTTTCCGAGCCGGCCTCCGAACCGTCGTCCATGCCCAAGGCGCTGTTGAAGAAAAATTTCAATTCATACGTCCCGTGGGGTGTACTCATGTACTTGCTGGTCGTGATCCGGCTGACCGTGGACTCGTGCATGTTGATGTCCAGGGCCACGTCCTTGAGGATCATCGGCTTCAGATGCGTCACCCCGTGACGAAAAAAATCGATCTGGAACCGGACGATGCTTTCGGCGACCTTATGCAGGGTCCGCTGGCGCTGATACAGGCTTTTCATCAACCAGTGTGCGGAGCGGACCTTTTCCTGAATATAGTCCTTGACCCCCTTGTCGTGAACGGACAGTTCCTTGGCGTAGGCCTCGTTGATCATCAAGCCCGGTATCTCGTCCTCGTTCAGAACCACGATGAACTCGCCGCCGTGCTGGAGGATGTAAACGTCCGGGCTGGTGAATTGAGGGTCCTCAGAGCCGAAGCTCTTGCCGGGCATGGGATCCAGACGCTGAATGCAGTCCAGGTAGTGCTTGATTTCCTCCATGGAAAGCTTGAACTTTTTCGCCAACGGCTTGTAGCGCCGCTTTTCCAGCTCCTCCAGATGGTCCTTGACCAGGGAAACCAGAATCGGGTCATCCAGCCCCAGTTCGTCCATCTGGACCAGCAGGCACTCCCGCAGGTTTCTGGCGCAGACCCCCACGGGGTCCAGACGTTGCATGATCCGCAGGATCCGTTCCGCCTCATCCGTCTCGCAACCGGCCATGGCAGCGATGTCCTCAATGGATTCGCAAAGATACCCCACGGCATCCAGGTTGCCAAGGATCACCTCGCTGACGGCAAGTTCCCGCGCCGACAGGGCCGAAAGCCGCAACTGCCAGGTAAGATGACCAATCAACGTGGATTTGCCGGCCAGCCGGGCCTCGAAACTCATGCCCTCTTCCGGGACTTCCCAGTCCCGACCCTGGATCTGTCGACTAATGCTGGAAAATTCTCCCAGGTAGTCCTGCCACTCCGAATCGTGAAGCTGCCGAGGCTCCTCGACGTTGACGGACTGGAACCGATCCTCCGCGGGATCCTTTTTCGGGGCTTCCACTGCCTCATCAATGCTTTCCGGAACAACCTCCAAGACAGGATTTTCAAGCAATTCCTGCTGGATGCTTTCCACCAGCTCCAGTCTGGAAAGCTGAAGCAACTTAATGGCTTGTTGCAGTTGGGGGGTCATCACCAACTGTTGCGTCAACTTCAGTTGCTGGCGCAGTTCAAGAGCCATGTCGCGTTTTCGCCTCCATGATTGGGCTGAACCGTTGAAAAGTCATTCCCGATTGTTGTTCGATCATAAGCAAAAGTCCTCACCGAGATAGACCTTTCGAGCGATGGAATCGGCCACGATGGCCTCCGGCGATCCTTCAAAAATGGCCCGCCCTTCGAAGACGATGGACGCCCTGTCGCAAATCTTCAGCGTTTCGCGAACGTTGTGATCCGAAATCAACACCCCGATCCCCCGCTCCTTGAGGGACATGACGATCTCCTGGATGTCGTCCACGGCCAGGGGATCAATGCCCGCGAAGGGTTCGTCCAGCAACATGAATTTCGGATTGCGGATCAGGGCCCGGGCGATTTCCAGGCGGCGGCGCTCCCCGCCGGAGAGAAACATGGCTTTCTGGTCGGCCAGCTTGGCGATGCCCAGTTCCACCAGCAGGGCCTCGGCCTTTCTGCGCTGCATGGCCGGGGTGAAGTCCGTGTACTCCAGAATGATCTGCAAATTCTGCATCACGGTCAGTTTTTTAAAGACGGAACTCTCCTGGGGCAGGTAGCTTAACCCCAACCGGGCCCGTTCATGCAGCGGCCAGGTGGTGATCCGCCTTCCGTCCAGGTCCACCACCCCACTGGTGGGCTTGATCACCCCGACCAGCATGTAAAACGTGGTAGTCTTCCCAGCTCCGTTGGGGCCTAACAGGCCGACGATCTCCCCCTGCTCGACCCGGATGGAAATATCCCGGACCACCTCTTTCTGCCCGAAGCTTTTGCGCAGGCTCTTGCCGGAGAGAAGGGCTTTCACCGCGCCCCCTGTTCCCGAGGCAAAAGAAACATTCCTTCCACTCGACGATCGGTGCGTCCCTGCACATCCACCTCTCTTTCTTCAACATTGAGCGTGATCACGTTGCCTTCCAATCGGGTCCCGCCTTCTTCCACACGGGCGTTGCCCTCCAGGCGCAGGACGCCCTGGTCCACCCAATAGGTGGCCATGTCGCCGTGACCAACACGGTCCTCATGCTTTAGAAAGACCTGACCAAAGGCAATCATTTGTTCAATGTCCACTTGAGCTTCCATGTCCTGCTCCGGAGCCATGTCCTCGGGGCGAGCCTCCCGGGGCAGGGTTCGCAAAAGCACCACCAGTCGCTCTGAACGTAACTGAAAATTCGGCCTGTCCACCCGCACGTCTCCGATGAACTCGATCTGGTGATCGCGATGGGAGTAGCGCAATCGCTCGGCCGTGATCCGCGTCGGAATGGCATCATCTTCCGCGGAAGAACTCCAGCCGGAAAACAGGAACAGCGCGACCAAGACGACCGGAAACGTGACCCACAAAAGCCGGGTCAATGAAAACCGAGCTTCCACTTACAACCCGTGCATAAAACTGTCTTTGGCGATGATGACTTCCACACCACCCTCGGCGTTGACCACCCAGGTGTGCAGGTCCACATCGCCCCGTTTCGAGCGCAATTGCAATCCTTGGCGGTCCAGGAGGATGTCCCCGTAGAGAAAAATGGTTTCATCCACCTGCACGAAAACGGCCTCGTCGGAATTGAGGTAGGTCGGACCATGTTCCATATGCACTCCGGACCAAAGCCGGATGTCGCTGGTGGCCTGATCCACCTCCCCCAGAGGAGCGCTGACGATCACGGGAATGTCCCGACCATCCAGGCTTTTTACGATGTTCGGGGAGCTAAGCAGCACCACCTGCTGGCCCTGGTCGTAGGACGCGGACAGAGCCCGCAAAGTCCACAGGGTCCGCCCCTCCTGGCCCAAACGCATTTCCACGCCGCTCATGCTCACGTCCGTGTCCGCTTCGCCGACAATGGGACCGACGGTACGCCGTTCCTCGGGTGCATCACCGGAAAAGAAATACAAACCGACGAAGAAGAATAGGATCAACGCCCCGGCAATAGCTTTCCGACGCATGCCCCCCCCTGTTTTGAATCGATAAAAAAATGAAGAGTACAATCTTTGCAAGAGAAAATCGAGTACTGATTTTGGGATGGTTCAGAATTGGTTGCCATTTATTTGCCAGCGTGTATCTCATTGCCTGGATTTCACCGGATATGCGGCCTGCGTTTTCACCAGATATGAAGCCTGCGGAGGGGCGGGTTTCAAACCCGCCCCTCCCCCCCGCAGTACCGAACAACGCCTATAAACGCCCCATGCCATTGGGTCAAACCAGCAATGCAGTCACTGGGCACAGGAATTCCTCCAAGCCTTGACCCCTCCGCTCACCCGGACCTATGCTTTCTGGATGAATGATTCTGAAACACGGGACTCGGAGCGAAACACCTTGCAGGCTGGCCAAGCCATCCGGCTGAACAAGGCCCTGGCCCGGGCCGGGCTCTGTTCCCGCCGGGCCGCGGACGACCTGATTCTGGCCGGGGCGGTCATGGTCAACGGAACCGTGGTCGCTTCACCGGGAATCCGCGTCGATCCCGCCGTGGACCATGTTCGGGTCCACGGACGTGAAGTCCCCCTTCCCGCCCAGTCGTCCGACCACCTCTATCTGGTCCTGCACAAGCCTCCGGGTGTCGTCACCACGGCCCATGATCCCCAAGGCCGGAAGACCGTCCTGGACCTGCTTGGGCCGGACATTCGCGGTCGCCGACCTTTTCCCGTGGGCCGGCTGGATCTGCTCTCCGAAGGCCTGCTCCTGCTGACCACGGACGGAGAACTGGCCCTGCGCATGACACATCCCCGCTGGGAGCACCCCAAAATCTACCATGTCCGCGTTCGAGGCCGGGTCACCTCGGAAAAACTGGCGATCATGCTCGGCGGGATGCGTCTGGCCGAGGGGGACCAACTCGCGCCGGTTCGGGCGCGGGTCATTGAGGCCCGCTCACCCCGAGCACCAGACAACGCCGTTACTCTGGAGATGACCCTCCGCCAGGGCGTCAACCGCCAGATCCGACGGATGTGCCGTGACCTGCGGCTGCACATCCTCCGCCTGCAACGCGTCTCCCTGGGACCGATTCTTCTGGGTGATCTGCCTTCTGGAGCGAGTCGGCCATTGACCAGCCGGGAACTCAAGGCTCTGCGTGCATCCCTGGACCTTCCCCACGACATCACCCTTGCCGAGGAGTCCGCATGATCCACCTCTTTTTCTGTCCACAAATGACCGAAATGGCCCTGCGCATCCACACGGCCCACCCCGACCGAATCACCCTGGGCCGGATCGACTGGTCCTATTTCCGGGACGGTTTTCCCAACCTGCGCATCGAGAACGCCCCGGGATTGCGCAACCGCGACGTGGCCTTCCTGAGCACCCTGACCACGCCCGGTGAGATGTTCGCCCAATTGGCCGTGCTCTTTGAGCTCCCCCGCTACGCGGTGCGCTCCTTCAAGTTGATCCTGCCCTATTTTCCCACTGGAACCATGGAGCGGGTGGAGGAAGAAGGCCAGATCGCCACGGCGGCCACCCTGGCCCGACTGCTCTCGGACATCCCCCTGACCATGTCCGGCCCGGCTCAGATCGTGATTTACGACATCCATGCCCTGCAGGAACGATTCTACTTTTCCGACAGCGTGATCCCCCGACTGGAAACCGCGGTCCACCTCCTCAAGGACCAGGTTCGCGACGAGCCAGACCTGTCCATCGCCTTTCCGGACGAGGGCGCCTGGAAACGGTTCGGGCGACTCTTTCCCGAATTTCCGCAGATCGTCTGCCTCAAAGCCCGCCGAGGCGACCGGCGCGGGGTCTTGATCAAGGAAGGCGACCCGGTGGACCGGCACGTGCTCATCGTAGACGATCTGATTATGTCCGGCGCAACCCTGATCGAATGCAAGAACCTCCTGTTGGAAAAAGGAGCAGCCCGAGTCAGCGCCTTCGCCACCCACGGCGTTTTCCCCAACGGTTGCTGGCGCCGCCTGGAGGACGAGAATTTCGAGACGGTCTGGATCACGGATTCCTGCCCGGAACAAGCCGAGGCCGTCCACAGCAGACCACCGTTCCAGGTCATTTCCCTGGCCCCGGATATTGCCAGAATCATCCTTGAACCGTTATGAACCTGCTCCTTGCCTCGCGAACTCTTGAACCGTTGAACCGTGAACCGCTGAACCGTTGAACCCCCTCTCCAAGGAGCCCCTCGATGATTCCCAATGACCTGCTCTATACCTCGTCCCACGAATGGGTCCGCGTCACCGACCAGGAAGCCCTGATGGGCATCACGGATTTCGCCCAGTGCCAGCTTGGCGACATCACCTTCATTGAACTGCCCTCCGTGGGCGCCACCGTGGCGCAAGGCCAGGAAATGGGCAGCATTGAGTCGGTCAAGGCGGCCAGCGAGTTGAACAGCCCGGTTTCCGGGACCGTCACCGAAGTCAATGCCGAACTGGACGGCGCACCGGAAAAAATCAACCAGGATCCTTACGGTGCCGGCTGGATGATCCGGGTACGGCTCAGCGCACCGCCCCAGGGCTTGCTGTCCCCTGAGGAATACAAAACCATTGCCGAGTGCAACGACGAGTAGAGTTCACCATGCCCTACATTCCCCATACCCCGGACGAACAGCGCCGCATGCTGGACGTTATCGGCGTCGCCGGCATGGACGACCTGTTCGCGGAGATCCCCGAGGCCCTGCATCCCAAAAGTTTCGACCTGCCCGAAGGCCTCGGCGAGCACGAGGTCATGCGCCAACTGGAAACCCTGGCGGAGAAAAACAACACCCGGCTGGTGGGGTTTCTGGGCGCGGGCTTTTACGACCACGCCATTCCCGCTGCGGTGGATTTTCTGACCTCCCGCGGCGAGTTCGCCACAGCCTACACCCCCTACCAGCCAGAGGCCTCACAGGGGTCGCTCCAGGCCATTTTCGAATACCAGACCGCGGTTTGCCGTCTCCTGGACATGGAGTACGCCAATGCCTCGGTCTACGACGGCGGGACCGCCCTGTACGAGGCCATGATGATGGCCGTGCGCCATACCAAACGCCGCAAGATCGTGGTGGACGAGTGCGTCAACCCCATCTATCGCCGGATGCTGGACTGCTACACCTCAAACCTGCATCTGGAGATGACCGTGGTCGCCCACCGGGAAGGCGGCTCGGACCTGAAAGCCTTGTCCGCGGCAGTGGATACCGATACCGCGGCGATTATCGTCCAGAACCCGAATTTCTTCGGCGTCCTTGAGGACTTCTCCGGCCTGTTCACCCATGCCCGGTCCCAGGGCGCCCTGAACATCATCTCCGTCTACCCGCTGATGCAGGCCATCCTGAAGACGCCCGGAGTCATGGGCGCGGACATTGCCACGGCCGAGGGACAGAGCCTGGGCCTGCCTCTGAGTTTCGGCGGGCCCTATCTGGGCATGATGGCCTGCGCCAAGGCCCTGATCCGCCAGATGCCCGGCCGGATCGTTGGGCGGACCACCGACTCCCAAGGCCGAACCGGTTACGTCCTGACCCTCCAGGCCCGGGAGCAGCATATCCGCCGCCAAAAAGCCACTTCCAACATCTGCTCCAACCAGGCCCTCTGCGCCCTGCGCGCCATCACCTACCTCTGCCTGATGGGTCCCCAGGGGCTGGCCAACACCGCCACGCACTGCTCCGAGCTGGCCCACTACGCGGCCAGACGCCTGCTCAAGCTCCCTGGCACCGAACTGCTCAGCCAACGGCCTTTTGCCAACGAGTTCGCCCTGGTCCTGCCCAAGCCCGCCTACCACGTCATGGATCGCCTGACCCGGCGCGGCTTCCTGCCCGGCTTTCCACTGGGCCGCTACTACCCCGGACTGGAAAACGTCCTGCTCATCGCCTGCACCGAAAAAAACACCCGCGAAGACATCGGCATCCTCAAGGAGCTGCTGGGAGGCGCGTTATGAAAACCATATTCGAGCAATCCGTTTCCGGACGCCCCGGCGTTGGCCTGCGGGAGCTGAAGAAAGATTTGACCGGCTTGATCCCCCAGGAGCTGGCCCGGGACGGACTGCCCTGCCTGCCCCAGGTGGGTGAGTTGGACGTGGTCCGCCACTTCACACGGTTGTCTCGGCTCAATTTCGGCGTGGACAGCCACTTTTACCCCCTGGGCTCCTGCACCATGAAGTACAACCCCAAGTTCATTGAGCAGGCCGCGGCCCTGCCGGGCTTCAGCCGCCTGCACCCGCTGGTGCCCCAGTTCCGGGGCGCGGGCCATTTCGCCCAAGGAGCATTGGAAGTTATTTTCGAGACCGAACGCCTGCTCTGCGAAATCACGGGCATGGCCGGTTTCACGGTCCACCCCATGGCCGGGTCCCACGGCGAGCTGACCGGAGCGATGATCATCGCCGCCTACCACAAGGACAAGGGCCGCAAGCGGA
>SKYX01000324.1 GCA_007127655.1 Desulfonatronum sp. | reverse complement strand
TTGATGAACGATTCCTGGTTCAGTCAGACAATCGATCCGTCCCAAACAGGGTCAACCAGCCTCATATTTTTCAAATGGTTACGTGAGAACACAATTGCCCTTGGTTTCAGGATGAAGACGAATTTGTTTCTATGGCTGGTTTGTCCTGTTTTCAGAACGTCTTCCGGTCCGAACTTGACCGTCCGGGCTTGGCTTGAAGCGAAAATCCGCCTAAAGGTCATTCCGTGAACAGTTGAACCGTGAACCATTGAACCTTTCCGAGGAGCAAGACGATGCTGATCAAGCGGGAAATATTTCGGGCCTACGACATCCGTGGGGTCGTGGATCATGATTTCGACGAAGCATGGGTGGAAGAGCTGGGGAAGGCGTGCGGGACGTTTTTTCTCAAGAGAGGGCAGCATCAGGCCGTTGTCGGTCACGATTGCCGACACAGCTCTCCCGGTTATCAAACCGCGATGATTAAAGGACTCCTTTCCACGGGCGTGGACGTGCTGTTCATCAATATGGTTCCCACGCCGCTGTTTTACTACGCGGTCAAAAAGTTCAACCGCCAGGCAGGGGTGATGATCACGGCCAGTCATAATCCACCGGAATTCAACGGGTTCAAGGTCTGGTCCGGTGCGGGAACGATTCACTCCGGGGATGTTCAGGAAGTCTATGAGATCATGGCCCGCGGCGAGTTCATCACCGGGCAGGGGATCGCTTCCGAGCACGACGTGGTCCCGGCGTATCTGGAAGAACTTTCCGCCCAGGTCCGCCTCCCCGCACCGGTCCGGGTCGTGGTGGACGGAGGCAACGGGGCCGGGGGAGCGATTTGCGCCGAACTGCTGCGCCGGGTCGGCGCAGAAGTAGTGGAACTGTACTGCGAGCCGGACGGGAATTTTCCGAATCATCATCCGGACCCGACCCGTGACGAGAACAACGATGATCTCAGAGCCAAAGTTCTGGAGGTCAAGGCCCAGTTGGGCATCGGACTGGACGGCGACGCGGACCGCATTGGCGCCTTGGACGAACTGGGCCGGATGATCTATGGGGATCGCCTTCTGGCCGTCTTTGCCCGCCAAGTGCTCCAGGACCAGCCCGGCGCCACGGTGATCGGCGAGGTGAAATGCTCGCACCTGATGTTTCAGGATATTGTTGACCATGGCGGCAAGCCGATCATGGGCCAGACCGGTCATTCCCTGATCAAGGCCAAGATGCAGGAGACCGGGGCGGCTCTGGCCGGAGAAATGAGCGGACATATGTTTTTCGCGGACCGCTATTACGGGTTCGACGACGCGCTGTACGCCGCGATGCGCCTGGTGGAGATTATCGGCCAAAATCCGGCCAAGCCGTTGAGCAGCTATCTCGATGAATGGCCGCCCATCTTCTCCACTCCGGAAATCCGCATGGACTGCCCCGAGGAAATCAAGTTTCAAATCGTGGAGCGGGCCCAGGCCTTTTTCCGGGAACGGTTCGACGTGGTGGACGTGGACGGGGTGCGCATCGTTTTTCCCGACGGCTGGGGTTTGTTGCGCGCTTCCAACACCCAATCCATATTGGTCTTGCGCTTTGAAGCTGAATCTGAGGCCCGGTTGAAGGAAATCCGCGACCTGGTGGAAGAACCGCTGGAGCAGTGGATTCGTGAGTTAGGCGGATGAGGCGAGCGAGAGACGCTTGTGCTGCCTCCTTCTTGAGTTTCAAGGTTTTTGCCGTGAGGTCCTGAAATGCCGTTCGGAGTAAGACCAGATGCCGCGCCCTGGGAAGGGCTGTTGCGGGCTTTGGGCATGATCTTCGTGTTCATGGGCGTGATTTGGCTCTTTTGGAAGCACAACCAGCGCACCATAGAGATGCTGGATTCGCATCAAGTGGTCGTAGATCGCGACGACATGCTGACCGATGCGCAAAAACAATCCGTCCGCGATTTGTCTCGGGCCTTGAAATCGTCTTTTGGATTGGATTTGCGGCTGGTGGTGTCAGCGGACGGGTTAACGCGGCCACCGCTGGACACCAAGACTATCCATATTGGCCTTGATCCCGAAGGCGAGACCTTTCAGGTGGTCTTGCCGCCCATCGTTGAACGGGCTCTGGGACGGGGATTCACCGCGTACTTGCGAGATGACCATTTCGCCCCGTACTGGGCGAGCGGCAATTGGCAGCGCGGACTGGGAGAGGCGTTGAGCCTGATTTGGGACGCCCTGAGCAACCCGGAAGACGAACATGGAGAATATTCTCATGGCGCGGACGATGCCCCTCCGCGGGGCGGTTCATACCGGGGCGTCGTGCGCAACGAAGGAACCTTCAATGAGTGAGGACAGAGTGACGAGAATATATACCGACGGCGCGTGCCTTGGAAATCCTGGGCCGGGAGGATGGGGCGCGGTGGTGCTTGATGACCGGGAACGCCGGGAGTTGTCGGGCGGCTTCGGATTGACCACCAACAACCGGATGGAGATGCTGGCCGTGATCGAGGCCTTGAGCCTTCTGCCGGAACGGTCGGTAGTGGAACTCTTTACGGATTCGAAATACATTCATGACGCCGTTGAAAAAGGGTGGCTGGCCAAGTGGAAACGCAACGGCTGGCGGACCGCGGACAAGAAGGCGGTCAAGAACCAGGACCTTTGGCTGCGCATGGATGCCTTGCTGCAGACGCATGACGTAAGCTTTCACTGGGTTCGCGGCCATTCGGGAAATCCGGAAAACGAATGTTGCGATAGATTGGCCAGTGCTGCCGCTCAAGGGAAAAATCTGCCCAAGGACACTGGGTACGTCCGATAACGTCGCGGCTCCCAGGACAAAGAAAAGGCGTCCCGATTCGGGACGCCTTTTTTGCGTGATGCGGTCCGGAGAACTATTTCAAGCCAAGCTGTTCCTTGATGTAGGGGATGTCCACATTGTTGTTGACCACCTGGGCACCTTGCTGGATCTTGACCATGTCGCGCAGTTTCAGGCGGGAGAGAATGGCGTCCATCTTTTTGGACATGGTGAAGGTGTCGTCGCGGACGATGATGATCGGGACTTGCTTGACCTCGGCCCGGGTCAGGATGATATCGTTGGGGTAGATGTTTCCGGTCAGGATCAGACACGGGCATTCCCCTTCCAGGGCCACCAACTGAACGTCGGAGCGGTCGCCGCCCATGATGATGGCGGTGTTCTTGTTCTTGCGGAAGTGGGTCATGAAATTTTCGACCTGCATACTGCCGATCAGGAAATTTTCCACGACGCGGTCGGCCTTGTCTTTGGCCGTAACCACTCGCCCGCCGAGCCGTTGGGCCAGTTCGCCCACCTGAACCGCGCCGAGCAGCGGATCCCGGGGCAAAATTCCGAGGACCTTCACGCCGCTGCGTTCCAGGAAAGGCATCAGTCGGTTTTTGACCTCGTCCATGTAGTCCGCGGGAATGTCGTTGAGAATTGTTCCGATAAATTGCTCGCCCAAGGCGTCCTTGAGCACCACCAGGTAGTCGTAGTTCAGTTCCTTGGAGCAGCGGTCGATGACGATGGATTTGATGCCCAGGGTGCGGACGACTTCCACGGCGTCCACATTGCAGTATTTGCCGGAATACATGCTCCCGGAGCCGGCGACGATGGTTACGTCTTTGCCCTTACTGACGGATTCGTAGCTGCGTTTGATGTCGCCCATCAGGTCGTGGGTCAGGCCGCCGAAGGCCTTGGTTTTGAACTCCTCAGTGACCAGTACGGGGGTGACGACTTCGGGGTCTTCCTTGAGTCCCAGCACGTCTTGCACAAAGAACGCGTCTTCGTCTCCCATTTTGCCGTCTTTTTCCACGGGTACGGCGCCCACAGGTTTGATGTAGCCGACGTTCAGGCCGTCTTTTTGAAATTTGAGACCAAGCCCCATGGCTATCAGGTTTTTTCCTGAATAGCCTGACGTCGCGCCCACATAAATACCGACCATAGGATGCCTCCTTGCGTACGTTCGTAATCGTGTAGGAAGATGATGCCTAGCGAAATGCCGAAAGACGTTTTAGATGTCCGGCGAAGTAGGCGTACAGTACGCCTACCCAGGAACAATCGCAATATTCTTTGAGAAAGTCTCCTTCAAGCTAGATAAAAGGCGCGTTCTTCTCGACGAAAGGTTTTGAAAGGCTCAATGAACGGACTTTTGGAGAATGCAAAGCCGTGGCTCCAAACTTGACCGGGTATTTTTTTCCTTGATAGCTCTTGATAGCTGAAGTCAGGAGTCGGTAGTCAGGAGTCAGAAGTCAGAAGTCAGGAGTCAGGAGTCAGGAGGTGGAGGATTGGACTGGAACTGAACGCTTGAAAACGAAGGCGAGGAAGGTCGGGTGGTTGATGGAGATAGAGAAGGTTGGATTTTCTGCTTTTTTCATTCACGACGGAGAGGTGAATTATGGATGACATTGATCAGGTGCAGGCGCGTATTCAGTATGTTTTTGGAGATGTCAAATTATTGAACGAGGCCCTGACGCACAGTTCTTATGCAAACGAGTCGCCCGGAAGAGGCCAGAGCAACGAGCGTCTGGAGTTTCTGGGGGACGCGGTTCTGGAGCTGTGCATTACCGAGGAATTGTATGTTCGCTATCCGGAGGCCAACGAGGGGCAGTTGACAACGTTTCGGGCCATGTTGGTGAACGAGGGCGTTCTAGCAGGGCTGAGCCGGAAGCTGAAGATCGACCAAGTCCTCTTGCTGGGGCGTGGAGAAGAGAATCAGGGAGGGCGGCAGCGTCAATCGCTGCTCAGCGATGCCTTTGAGGCGCTGCTTGGAGCGATTTTTCTGGATGTGGGATACGCGGTGGCCAAGCAGTGGGTTTTGGAGCGGTTCGTCGGACTGTGGCCCAGGCAGATGGAATTACCCCTGGAAAAGGATCACAAGACAAAGCTTCAAGAGTTGACCCAGCAACATTGTCGGGACCGTCCGGTATATGTTTTGGAGGGAAGTTCAGGGCCGGAGCACGAGCGAACGTTTCATGTCCTGCTTAAATTGCCCACTGGCGAGGGGTTCCGGGGTTCGGGCAGTAGCGTCAAAAAGGCCGAGCAGAATGCCGCCCGTCAGGCCATGGTATTCCTTAACCAAGGTTGACCTCTCGTCCATGTTCATCACTTCAGCCCCCGAAACACATGTTTCGAGGGCTGAAGTTTTTCAGGAGGTCAGCCGATGTCAAGGAGACTCCAATTCTTGCCAATGATGCGGCTCAAGCGGTTGCTCGTGCTTAGCCGCTGATGAGCTGCATGGCCATTCGAGGCAGGGAATTGGCCTGGGCCAGCATGGCCACCGCCGCCTGGGTGATGATCTGATTGCGGACGAACTCGGTCATCTCCATGGCCACATCCGCGTCGGAAATCCGGGATTCGGCGGCCTGAAGATTTTCGGCCTGGATGGACAGGTTGGTGATGGTGTTGGCCAGGCGGTTTTGCAGGGCACCAAGGCTGGCGCGAATATTGTCCTTGGAAAGGATGGCGTTTTCCAGGGCGTCCAGGGCTTCCTGGGCTCCTTGTTGG
>SKYX01000238.1 GCA_007127655.1 Desulfonatronum sp. | reverse complement strand
CGACGGCCAATTCCGCCGCGACCTGTTTTTCCGCTTGAACACCTACCACGTCCACCTGCCTCCGCTGCGCGAGCGCGGGGACGACGTCCTGCTGCTGGCCGAGCACTACCTTGAACAAGCCCGCGCGGAATTGAACCGTCCGGTGGAGCCGCTTGCCCCCAGCCTGATCAACCTCCTGCGGGCCTATGAATTTCCGGGAAACATTCGGGAACTGCGGGCCATGCTCTTCGATGCCGTGGCCCGCGGCGGACTGCATGTTCTCCACCAGCGCCTGGAAAAGCTGGTCACCACCGCCTCCGCACCGCTATCAGGCGAACCGTGCCCGCCTCCTCGCCCAATCGCTACCCTATGGGGAACGACGCCCACATCCCTGCCGACCCTGGAACAGGCCGTGCAGGACCTGATTCAGGAAGCCCTGCGATGTGCCCACGGCAACCAGTCCCAGGCCGCCCGCCTGCTCGGCATCTCCCGCCAAGCCCTGAGCAAACGCCTGCAACGAATGCGCGATCAAAGCACGGGCCCGGAATAGTTTTCGCAAGGACAGCGCAACGAACATTGACGCACTTGTCAACGTTTGCTGACAAGAACGTATCCATCTTGGATCCTTCCCTTTTTCAGCCCGTGTCAATGAATGTTGCGGCCCCCCGCCCACCAAGCCCACCAAGCCCACCACTCCTCTCCACGAATACTCTCCTGATTTCAGATAAATAGAAAACTCCCTCCTTCGGCATGGCTTTTGCCCTAGCCAAAGGCAGCGCGCAAGCCTGCCCGGCATGAGGACAAGCGAACAGCGCGGTCGCGGGGCTGGATCAAGGAGGAGCGATGAGCAGCACGGTTGTGGTCTATTCCAGGGATGAACATCTCTTGGAAGCCATTCAGGGCGATTATCAGTGGGATTGCCGCTTTTTGCGCAGGGACGCCCTGGACGAGCCCGCAGACGTTCGCGGGATCGACCAATTCATCCTGGACATCACGAACATGGACGCCGACAAGGCCCTGGCCTTTCTCGACGCCGTGAATTTTCAACGCGGCGTGGTCATGGTGGCTGAAGATTTTCCAGACGAGCTGATGGACGCGGCCATGACGCGAGGCGTTCGTCATTTCATTACCAAACCGGCCCTGTCCGGGCAGATGATCTGTACGATCCGAGCGGCTCTCCGGGAAAACGCCGGACGAGCGGCCGGGCGTCGCCGCGACGAGGCAGAGAACGCTCCGAGCCTCGTCGTCGGGGTCTCATCCGCGATGCGCGAATTGCGAGATCAGGCTGCCACCCTGGCCAATTCGGATATTTCGGTGTTCATCACCGGGGAAAGCGGGGTGGGCAAGGAAGCCGCGGCCCGGGAATTCTTCCGGCAAAGCACGCGCCACAAGGCCCGCTTCGTGCCGGTCAACTGCGCCACCCTGGGCTCCCTGGCCGAAAGCGAACTGTTCGGTCATACGCGCGGGGCCTTCACCCATGCCGTACGCAGCACCCAGGGGTTTGTCGGCGCGGCGGACGGAGGAACCCTGCTCCTCGATGAGGTGGGCGAACTGGACGTTCGGGTGCAGAGCAAGTTGCTGCGTTTTCTGGATTCCGGCGAATACAACAAGGTCGGCGAATCCGACCTGCGCAAGGCCGATGCGCGGATCATCTCCTCCACCAACCAGGACCTGTGGGCCATGAGCCGGGAAGGAACGTTCCGCAAGGATCTGCTGTTCCGTCTGGCCGCGGCCGTGATCACCATACCTCCGCTGCGCGAGCGCCCGGAGGACATCCCGGTTTTAGCCGAGCACTTCCTGAGCGAGTTGAGACCGAGCAAGGACCGCCCCCGACGCATTTCCTCCCAGGCCTTGTCCTGCCTGCGGCAATACCATTGGCCCGGAAACGCCCGTCAACTCCGCCAGTTGCTTTATCTGACGTCGGAAAAGTGCGGAAAAAGGCCCATCGAGGCCGCGGACGTGGCCCGGGAACTCCGTGTCTGGGAAGCCGCGGACAACAACGCTCCTCCCGCCACGTACCAGGAGACCAAACAACAGGTTCTCCGCAAGTTCGACATGCAATACTTCTCCTCGATCCTGTCCCTGTCCAAGGGCAGTCTCAATCAATCCCTGAGCCTCACCGGGATGCACAAGAAGAACTTCTATACCAAGCTCCAGGAACTGGGCATGGATCGCAAGAGCGTCGCGGCCTGAGCCGGGCCGCTCTTGCTTCGTATGATCCAATTCCACGGAGGGACAAGCACATCTTTCGGAGAATAGTGTGTTCCGATGTCCAAGGGATCCACGTTCCGAGAATCCAACCGCGAATGGACGCAAATGAACGCGAATGGGAAGGGGATCATCTCCTGTGCCTTCTTGCAAGATGACATGTTTCGATTCAACTCCTTTTCCAGACATTCGCGTTTATTCGCGTTCATTCGCGGTTATCTGAATGCTCGCTGACATTTGAACGAAGCCAGAATCGCGTCTCGCCAGTTACTTATAGGGAATCAAACCGCGAATGGACGCAAATGAACGCGAATAGGAAGGTGATCATCTCCTGCGGCCTTCTTGCAGGATGACGCGTTTCGATTCAAGCTTTGGGTGTTTGAAGTTCAGGATCAGACCGACTTCGATGCCCGTGATTCGGAGATAGTTGAGCACTTGGCCGATGTGTTCATCGGTGATCGATTCGACGGTCTTCGTTTCAACGACCAGACGCCTTTCGACTTCCAGGTCGGGAATATAGTCATCAATGTGTTCACCACGATAGAACACTGGGTAGACGTGCTGCTGTTCGAAAGCGATGCCGACATGCCTGAACTCCACACACAGCGCGCGCTCATACGTCTTTTCCCGCAGCCCGTGACCCAACTCGTTCAACACTGCCATGGCGCAGCCGTTAACTCGATATACCAACTCCTTTTCCAGACATTCGCGTTTATTTGCGTTCATTCGCGGTTCCCTCGGATTCATATGCTATCTGAATGCTTGCTGACATTTGAACGAAGTCTTTCAGAATCGCGTCTCGCCAGTTACTTATCGGGAAATAAGTTGCGATCTTGCTCATAGCTTTGAACCTTTGAAATTTAAACTTCGAACTACTTCTCGGCCTTTGGCCGTTAGTCTGTACTTTTGGAGTCGGCTGTTGGGTTTGTCAGGTATCGTCAGTTCGATCAAAACGTCGTCGAGGAGTTTCCGAACAGCTTTTTTGAAATTGCCTGTCCGTTGTGAATATCCAAGCCTATCAAGCAGAGTGCGTCGGCCGAGCGGTTCTGTGGTCAGTGCTTTGATAATGTTGATCTCTGTTGCAGAGATTTCGACTGGGGCCTCGACTGGGGCCTCGACTGGGGCCTCGACTGGGGCCTCGTCATGCATCCCATCAAGGGCCTCGTCATGGGCCTTGACTTGCCGGGTTACTTGCTGGGTTTCTTGCTGGGCTCCTAGTACTTTCTTCTCGCTGAATTCTGGCACCTTGATAATCATCCTGAAGACATCTCCCTCCACCAGTTCGGGATCAGCACCACCGTAAGCCCTGCTGTACTTCATCATCTTGCGCATGCCGGAGCCAAGCTCATCAGCCCGGCCAATCTGGCGGAAAAATCGGGCAATTACCGGATTTTTCGGAAACGGGGTGAAGTTTTCAGGGTCCAGACGGCCAAAACCGTGGGGGCGGTTGCTGTTCTCGGTGCGGACCTGGCCGTACTCAATGATCAGCTTGGCGGGGAAGGCGTTGGTGTATTCCCGGTGAATCAGGATGTTTGATGCCACCTCCCGGAAGATGGCATCTCTGATGCTGATGCTGGTCGTGCCTTCCAGATAAAAAGGATCAGACAGGTGCTTGTGGATAAAGGCCATAATCCGCTCGTAGCTTTCCACCAGATTAACATCGACGAAATCGCGGTCATCGTAGCGATCCAGATTCACTTTGCGCAGGATCAGATCGGTGCGGTGGTGGGGAACAGTATTCAAGATCGGCAGTTGCTTCCCAAGAAGCAGTATCCCCGCCAGGGTAATGCCGCTTGCGCCGCTGTCTGAACTTGCCTGATAAAGCTGAGCACTCTTGAGCAGCTCCAGATCATCCAGATCTTTCCATGGATGATCTTCCCAACGGAGGGTCGCAATCTTACGGCATTTGGCGATCAAATCACGATCCAGATCATCGAGGGTTAAATGAGGATAAATTCTGTTCTCGCTATAGGTTGCCTGCTTGCGTTGATACAGGTGGGCAACCTGGGCCGTATTGTCGGTAATGTCGAAATCCCCGTCTTCGTTGCGGTCGTAAATGCGACCATTGCAGCGATACACCTGTAAGCTTTCCGGCACATAGACGCGGAGCAGTGGTTTGCCGTCAATCGTGACTTCATCGACCGCCAGATAGGTGGGCGGGGATATTTTCTGGGGATTGTTGATGGCCGTGACAAAGTCTTTCCGGATTTGCGCCGCCGTATCCGACTCGATGCCTTGAATAGCCCCGTTATCCTGAACACCGAGAAGCAGGGTGCCGCCATGCCGGTTCAAAAAGGCGCAAACCGTTTCGTAGACATCCCGGTTGAGCTGGTTTCGGCAGGTTTTAAATTCAAGATCGATTCCTTCACCCTTGCGGATCAGTTCTCTTATCTGCTGTTCGGTGACATCCATGCCAGGCTCCTATTCCAGCACAATCCTGACCTTGTTGAAATCTTTACCCCATGGTCAGACTGTCCACATAATCACTGATCGTCCGCTTCAGCTCTTCGGGTGCGTTAAAAATATAGGCCTCCTCCATCATAAAAACTCGAAATGCATGAATTCGAGGTGCCAGTCAAACGATTTCAACCGATAAAGCCCGATTCCGTTGGATGAACCAGATTATGTGCATTGGTAATACACAGCGCTCTTCTGCCATGCCCCCTCGCGGAACGCTTTCGATCCTCCTGACCAGGAGGTCGCCCCACCACCTGGGAGGTAAACCCGCCACCCGGTTTCGCGCCACCGGGAAAGCGACGGCCTTCCTGGCCAAAGGCCCTTTCCAGGCCGCCTGCCCTCCTGGGACGGGAGGCATTTTCACCTCCCATCGGTCCCCCACCACGACCATTTTCAGCTGGACAAGGAACAACCAACACACTGCAATCAAACAAGAAACGTTGACAGAGTCGCCGCGGCACACCGTTTGCTTTTCTCTCCGCGATATCCAGCGCAAAGGAGACAGGCATGGCAAAGGTTTTGATCGCGGACGACGATCTCTTTTACCGGGAAATCATCTCTCGGTGCATCCAGTCCATGGGCCATGGATCGCACAGCGTCCGGGACGGTCGGGAGGCCTTGCGGCTTTTGACCAGAGAGCCGTTTGATCTGCTGATTCTGGACGTGTTCATGGACAAGATGGGCGGCCTGGATCTGCTCCTGGGATTGACCAACATTTCCGAGACCTCCGGCGCGTCGCGCATTCCAACCATCATCGTGACCAGCGACGATTCGAAAGACACGGAACAGCAGGCTCGGGAGTCCAAGGCGACTTTTTTCCTGCTCAAGCCCTTTCACCCT
>SKYX01000187.1 GCA_007127655.1 Desulfonatronum sp. | reverse complement strand
CTTGGCCTCGACGATGCCGCGCACCAGACCTGAGCCGTCGCGCACAACCCGCCCGTAGGACGCGGGGTCTTCCAAGGTTGTCGATACGAAGGCCAGATCAACTTCATCGTCCATCATGGCCACGCAGAACCGTTCGAGCATCCGTCCTTCAACCAACGGCGTGTCCCCGTTGACCACCAGACACCACCGGGCCTTCGAGGCCAAAATTTCCGGCCAGGCCGAGAGCACGGCGTGACCGGTGCCCAGTTGCTCTTTCTGCAGGATACACTGCTCGTCCGGAAACTGCTTGCGAACCAGGTCCGCACCGTGTCCGACAATCGTGTACGCCCCCTTGTCGGCGAGCATCCTTACCGCCTCCAAGACATACCACAGCATGGGTTCCCCCAGCAGCGTGTGCAGCACCTTGGGCTTGTCCGAGTGCATCCGCGTCCCCTTGCCCGCGGCCAAAACCAAGGCTGAAAGTGATTGTACCGGTTCCATTTGTTCCTCGCTGTCTCAACCTGTATTTACATCTCTTCTGAATGGTTCGACTCCGGAAAGCCTCTATTTGTCGATTGACAAGACAAAGCCCCATCTGTACGCATTGAAAGCGTACACAACACAGGAGCCATCCCATGCCTCAACCCTCAATTGAAAACAACTATCGGATGTCCTTGCGCATCGCCTCCGAGGAAAAAGCCCTTTTAATGCGGGCCGTAGCCATTCAGGGCACCACCTTGACCAGTTTCGTCACCAGCGCCTCGGTCGAGGCGGCCCGGGCGGTTGTTCAGCAAGCCGAGCGGATAGCCTTGTCCCGGCGGGACAGCCTGCATGTGCTTGATGTACTGGAAAATCCGCCAAAACCACCCAACAAGCTCTTGCTGGCCGCCAAGGCCCTGCCGGACTGGCCGTGAGCGTCCCGTCCTGGCAGGAACAGTCCATTGCCAAAGGTCATGATCGGGCAAGCTTTGATTGCGGTGAGCCGGCGCTGAACGATTTCTTGCGGCTTCATGCCCGGAAAAACCATGATCTGGGCGGGGCCAAGACTTTTCTGGCTGTCAGCGCCGCGGACAGCACGACCATTCTGGGCTTCTACAGCCTTGCCCCAGCCTCACTGGCCTTTGCGCGGACGCCGGATTTGGTCACGCGCGGCTTGGCCCGCCATGATGTGCCGGTCTTCAGGCTGGCCAGGCTGGCTGTGGACCGATCAGTCCAGGGCCGCGGACTTGGGGGGCAGCTGCTCCTGGCAGCCGGTCGGCGATGTCTGCTGGCGGCGTCCCAGGTCGGCGGGGTGGCAATGCTCATCGACGCCAAGAACGAACGAGCCGCACGCTGGTATGCCAGCTACGGAGCCGTGCCCCTCCTGGACCAGCCCCTCTCCCTGCTCTTGCCGCTGAAGACCATTCAGGCGGCGTTTGCTGAAACAAGCAGGTCTTGATCCATAACACACAACATCGGACATCCGGATGGACAGCCACCGGCCCAGAGCTCCCGGAAAATTTCCTGGCCGGAAAACAACCCCGGACCTCATCTCTCCCTACACGTGAGGCAGGAATGAGGCAACCAGGCAAACAGTGTCGTGGAGATCAGAAGGGTTAACCTATTCTGGCGGAAATACAGGCTGACACATTCCGGTTACCCGACATGCACTCCGGTGCCGAGTAGGGGCTTGTTCGCGAACCGTCCCTCCGGCAGTCCGTGCATCCGCATTTTGTTGCTCAAAGCACATATCGTCCGTCGACTGCCGATCTGTACGTATCTCCCCGATCGGAGAGGCCCCAATTGTTCCCCAACGACTCCAGGCAGACAGGCAACATACGTTAGCAGCACCCAGCCACTGGGCATAAAAAAAGGCCGGGGCAAATGCCCCGGCCTTTTTTTATGCGGTGGTGAATGCGTCGAGTCGTGTTCGACTAGAAGCGATAGTTGAGGCCGATGGCAGCCTTCCAAGCGCTGTCTTTAGCCTGATCTTCGCGGGACTGGCCAACAGTCAGCTTGTCCAGGTCCAGCTTGCCCCAACCCAACTCAGCGATGAGGGCGAGGTTTTCGTACATTTGGTACCTATGGTCAAAAGTAACTTCGTAGTACTTGTCGTCACTGGTGAACAGCTGGGTATTGGCGGTGTCGTTGGTACCCTGGGCGTACAGGAAGCCCAAGGTGTGACTCAAATCCTGAACAAAGGTGATGTCGCGCAACTTGAGGCCAGTGGCCCACATACCAATGGAGCCTTCAGTAGCCCAGTAGCTGTCCATCGCACTGGCGCCGTCCAGATTGGCAATGGCGCTTCTCATGAGGCCGGAGCCAGCACCGAAAGAGGAGCCGTACAGACCATACGTCGAGGCTCCACCCCAGGCCCAGCCGTCCGTGTGGATAGTGGGCATCCGCTTGCTGTCGCCACCACGGGAGTACTTGGAGTCTTCACCGCTTTCGTACAGGAAGAAAAGTTCAGGGGTCATCATGCCCAGCTTGTAGCCCAGGACAACATCGGCCATATAGCCGGAAGCCTTCATGTTGTCGGTCAGCTTGACGGAACCATAGTTGAAATCACCCTTGATAACAAAGGGATCGAGCATGTCCACGGTGAAGTTCAAACCGGCGAACCACTGGTTGGCATTCTTGAAGGGATTCCGATCAGCATCTTCAGCGCCGAAAGCTCCATTCAGAAAATCCTTGCCCCAGCGGGCGTACACGGCAAAGGGATTCAATTTCACGCCATCCATGGAGATGGGCAGGATAGCAGCAAAGACGTCGACTTCATCTTCAACTTTGACATTGGCTTGACCCTGGGTCAGGTCGTAAGCGCGAGCATAGGCCAAAGTCAGGCCCACCATGTCATTGAACGGGATGATAGCGGCCAAGGCAGCCATGTCGCCATCCAAAATGTGGGAAGTGTACGTGGCGGGCAAACCAAAGTACTGATAGCCGGCCCGCATGGTCACCGGAGTGCTGGGAACCATAAACTGGAGATATGCCTGCTTGGTCTTGACAATGTTCCGGCGGTCATTGATCGCTCCACCTTCACCAGGAGCACCCCAAGTCGTGTTGCCGGATTCAAGGTGCAGGACACCCTTGAGATTTTCACTGGCAATGAACTCGAACTGCACTCGGGCGCGCTGCATAGCCCGAAACTTGTCAATTTCGGAGTCACTGTTGTAATCCCGAGTATTGAAATAATTGAAATGCACCCGCCAGTTTCCCTTGGCCTGCAACTCGATAGCCGAGGCAAAGCCCGCGGTACCGAGAATGAAGGCGGCCAGAACGGCCAAAACAACTAACTTTTTCATACCTTCCTCCTTTTGAAATTCACAACAAACCTTCCGCATTCAACCATTGCCGCAACGAAGACTTCTTTCCTTCGTCAGGTGGAAAACCTTCTATGCCCGTCCGAACAACGTTGTCAAGCAAAAAAATCATTTTTTTGACGGAAAATAAAATTTTTTTTACCCGCCAAAATTTTGAACCCGCTCTACTCAGAAAAAACCGACGTGAAGAGTAGGGGCACGGCGCGCCGTGCCCCTACTCTTCACGTTTCTCCCCCTCCCCGGGAAAATGCCCCAACCCGATATAAATGTAATGCGCACCGGAAAGCACCGTGCTCATGGTGACTGTCGTCACGAGCAGCTGGATCAGGCCGTGCCATGGTAGACCGAAGGAGTGTTTGGCCAGGACGGCGATAATCAGCACGATTTGCCCGCAAGTGTTGAATTTGCTGAGCCAGGTTGGGTGGATCCGCGACCGGACGTCCACGCCCCAGAAGTGCAGCAGGGCCATGCCGCCGATGATCATCATGTCCCGGCTGATGACCAGCACGGCCAGCCAGCTTGGCAACAGCCCCACGAATCCGAGGCAGAAGTAGGCCGTGATCAGCAGCAGCTTGTCCGCGATGGGGTCCAGCAGGGCACCGAGCTGCGACCGCTGTTTGAGCACCCGGGCCAAGAAGCCGTCCAGCCCATCGCTCACTCCGGCGATCAGAAAAATCAGCAGCGCCGCTCCAAACCGCTGATCAATGAACATCATCACGAACACCGGAACGAGAATGATCCGAAAAATGGTGATGACATTAGGGATGGTCCAGTTGCTGGATGGGCGCATGGATTGGCTCCGGTCTCTCAGCTTTTCATGTTCACGTGCTGCAAGGGCACGTCGAGTTCCTGATCGTCCAAAAGCTTGATCACGGCCTGCAAATCATCAATCTTCTTGCCGGTGACCCGAACCTGCTCATCCTGGATCGCGGCCTGGACCTTCAGCTTTTGAGCCTTGATCAGCTTGACGATCTTCTGGGCCGTGTCCTTGGAAATGCCCTCCTTGATCAGGATGTCCATCTTCACCCGGCCCTGGCTGGTGGCCTCCAATTCCTTGAACTCCATGCTCCTGGGGTCCAGCTTGCGCCGGGTGAAATGCACCTTGAGCAGATCCTGAATAGCCCGCATCTTCATCTCGTCCCCGGTGACCACATGCAGGACTTTTTCCTTGCGATTCAATTCCAGGTCCGTCTTCACGTTCCGAAAGTCAAACCGCGTGTCCAGCTCCTTGCGCACGTTGTTCACGGCGTTGTCCACTTCCTGGAGATCGACTTTGCTCACAATATCAAATGATGGCATGATACTCTCCGTCTTTTTTATAATTTCATGGCGTTGCAACTACTCAGCAATTCTGAATATCAGCGAACTGGATCCCCGCCTTCACGGGCATGACTGATTCGGAAACAGCATAGAAAAAACAGGAAAGCCGATCGATAAACGCTTTCGTCCAAGGGACGCTTATTGCGCTCATGGCCCTCCTCTGGTTTCCTTGGCCATCATTGGAATGCCAGGCCTTCGGCTGTGCCTTCATCCTGATTTCAGGGCCGTAAGAGCGGCTTCCTGGCTCGAAACGTCGCACCGTGGGTTTTGGGGGATGTGGCCGCGACGGTTCGGCCGAGGAAGGCCGCGTCGTGAAACCCCGCCTGCCTGAGCATGTCCAGAAGATCCCGCACGTGGATCGCCCCGCCGATTCAGTCGGACCAGGACGCAAGCGTGCACGGCGTCTCCCGCGCCGTTTCGCCCTCAAAGACAATATCCGCGAACTGCAGGCGGCCACCGGGGGCAAGCACCCGGAATATCTCCGAGAACGCAAGCCCTTTCCGAGGGGAGAGATTGAGGACCCCATTGGAAATGACAATGTCGAAGCTGTTGCTTGAATACGGGATGGACTCCACGCAGCCTTCCCTGACCTCGACATTGCCGAGCCCCAAGGCTGTGACGTTTTGCTGCGCGACGGCGCACATTTCCGCTGTCATGTCGATGCCGCAAACCCGGCCCTGTTCGCCGACATCCCGGCTAGCCACGATCAAATCCACGCCCGCCCCGCAACCGACATCCAGGAGCGATTCCCCCGCGGTGATCGGCCCGGCCTGAAACGGATTGCCCACGCCGCAAAACGACTGCATCAGTTCATCAGGTATTCGCGCGAGGATCGCATCGTCATATCCCAGGGCCCGCGCGCCTTCAGCTCCTGTCAGGTAGGCGAACTTGCCCACCGCGCTTTGGG
>SKYX01000029.1 GCA_007127655.1 Desulfonatronum sp. | reverse complement strand
TTTCCCATCAGCTTCGCCTTGATGACCCTGCGCATCATCCAGGTCAATTACATCAAGCACGTCCTCAAGGAGGAGATCGGCGACGTGGACAAGGTCGACCCCGAGGAATTCAAGCAACTGGCCGAGAAGCCGAGCACCTAAAAGGAGCGCGCCATGTCCCCAGCAACCATCCTTTTCGGGTCTTTCGTGCTCCTGCTGCTCTTTGGCAGCCCCATTGCCGTGGCCCTGGGCGTATCCGCCATGCTCACCTTTCTCTATGTGGGCACGGATCTCTCCAGTATCGTCCAGATTGCCTTCAATTCCGTCAACTCCTTTCCGATCATGGCCCTGCCCGCCTTTGTCCTGGCCGGGGCGTTGATGGACTGCGCCGGGATTTCCAAACGGCTGGTGCATGTTGCCGAGACCATGGTGGGCAGGGTCCACGGGGGCCTGGCCATCACCACGACCCTGGCCTGTGTTTTCTTCGGGGCCATTTCCGGCTCCGGCCCGGCCACCACCGCGGCCGTGGGCATGCTGATGATCCCGGCCATGATCAAGAAGGGCTACGACAAGGGCTATGCCGGCGCGGCCACGGCCACCGCCGGAGGCATCGGCATCATTATCCCGCCCAGCATTCCCATGGTCATCTACGGCATCACGGCCCAGCAATCCATCACCAAGATGTTCATAGCCGGCGTCATTCCCGGTCTGATGATCGCCATGGGGCTGATCCTCGTCCATTACCTGCGCTGCCGGGGAACCGACTACAGCAGCGACATGGAAGCCTTTTCCCTGAGACGTTTCCTGCGAGCCGTCAAGGACGGTTTCTGGGCCATCCTCGCCCCGGTGGTCATTCTAGGCGGGATCTATTCCGGAATCTTCACACCCACCGAAGCAGCCATTGTTGCCATTTTCTACACCTTGTTCGTCGGAATCTTCATCTACAAGGAGATTACCCTCGCGGGCCTGGAGAAATCTCTGACCACGACCTCCTGGCTGACCGGTCGGGTGCTGGTGATCATGTTCACGGCTTTCGCCTTCGGAAGAATTCTCGTGCAGTACCGAATTCCGGACATGATCGCCCAAGGGATGCTCAGCCTGACCTCGGACGTGCACGTCATCTTCATTCTGGTCATTCTCTTCCTGCTGTTCATCGGCATGTTCATGGAAACCCTGGCCGTCATCCTGATCGTCACCCCGGTTCTGCTGCCGGTGATGACCATTCTCGGAGTGGACCCCATCCACTTCGGCGTCATCCTGGTCTGCTGCTGCGGGGTGGGCTTTTCCACTCCACCCCTCGGGGAGAACATGTTTATTGCCTCGGGGATCGCCAATATCTCCCTGGAGGAAATCTCCTGGAAGGCCCTGCCCTTTTGTGCCGTTACCGTCGGTGTCATCATCTTGATGGCCTTTTTCCCGCAAATAGTCCTCTGGCTGCCCACGGTCCTGGGGTACTGACCCCACTATCATAACCCAACCATCACTGGAGAATCTCATGTCAAAAAACGTTATTCACACCACCAAGGCCCCAAAAGCCGTCGGCCCCTATTCCCAGGCCGTCGCATCCGGTCCGTTGCTGTTCACCTCCGGCCAGTTGCCGCTGGATCCGGAATCCGGAACCATGCCCCAGGGGGACATCCAAGTTCGGGCGGAACAGTGTCTGCGCAACCTGCAAAGCATTGCCGAGGCCGGGGGCACAAGTCTGGATCGGGCGATCAAGGTCACGGTGTTCCTGACCAACATGGCCGATTTTCAGGCCGTGAACCAGGTTTATGCCCAGTTTTTCAAGGAACCGTTTCCGGCAAGAACGGCGCTGCAGGTGGCGGCTCTTCCATTGGGCGCGGACATTGAGATCGAGGCGGTTTTCGAGCGTTGATGATCGAATCAGTGAAGCTTCCTGGTTTCATGAGCAGGACGTCTGGAATCCTGCCCACGGAACACACGGAAAAACACGGAAAGGGTGAGGGGCAAGGGAGTCGCGTCCACAAATCCAGTGAAAGCTTTACAGTTGTGGAGAGTTTGTAGCCATCAAACAATTCAGGAGAGATAGAATCATGAATTTTACCAAATTTCCCCGCCGTACCTACCTGCAAGGGGCTACGCCCATAGAACCCATGGACAACCTGAGCAAGGCCCTGGGGAAGGGAGTCAATCTGTTCGTCAAGCGCGACGATCTGCTGCCGGGGGCCAGCGGGGGGAACAAGACCCGCAAGCTGGAATTCTGCCTGGCCGACGGTCTGGAACAGGGAGCGGATACGATCATCACCTGCGGCGCGGTCCAGTCCAACCACTGCCGCCTGACCGCTTCCTGGTGCTGCAAGGAGAATCTGGAGTGCCACCTGGTGCTGGAAGAGCGGGTCAAGGGCTCCTACAGGCCGGATGGCAGCGGCAACAACTTTTTGTTCGACCTGTTGAACGTCAAGAGCATTGCCGTGGCTCCCGGCGGGTCGGACATGATGGCGGAAATGCACAAAAAGGCGGAAGAACTGAAAGCCCAGGGCAAAAGGCCGTATATCGTCCCCGGGGGAGCGTCCAATGCCATCGGCGCTTTGGGGTACGTGGCCTGCGCGGAAGAAATCATGAATCAGTTGAATACGGAACACCTGAAGATCGACCACATCGTCGTGCCCTCGGGCAGCGCCGGGACCCACGCCGGCATGGTGGTGGGCATGGTCGGCACCAACGCCAACATCCCGGTCAGCGGGGTCAACGTCTCCAGGCCCAAGGACGTCCAGGAAGGGATTGTCTACAAACTGGCGGAGGAAACGGCGCGGAAGCTGGAAATGCAGACAGCCGTCTCCAGGGACGCGGTGGTCTGCTACGACCAGTACGTCGGCCCCGGCTATTCCCTGCCCACGGACTCCATGGTCGAGGCAGTCCGGCTGTTCGCCAAACATGAGGCCATTCTTCTGGATCCGGTCTATTCGGGCAAAGCGGCAGCCGGTCTGATCGATCTTGTCCGTTCGAACCAATTCGCCAAGGGCAGCAATGTGCTGTTCCTGCATACCGGAGGCTCTCCGGCGCTGTATGCCTATTTGCCGACGTTCAAGAAGGAAGGTTGAAAAGTAGGAACCAGTTGAGGATGGCCCAGGTTGCACTGGTGGAGATCCAGGCTACTGTTCGAATACCAGCCAGCATCTTGCCGCTAACAACTTGAATGCAAAAACATTTCTTAATTGATAAAAAAGGACTCAAGGAGTCATAGCATGCCTTTCGGTTACAATGGAAAAATACTCATCGTAGATCTGACCAATCAAACTTGGTCCGTGGATGAACACGACGAGGCTTGGTACCGGACCTACTGGGGCGGCGGGGCTCTCGCCTCCTGGTACATGCTCAAGCATATTCCACCCAAGGCCGACCCCCTGGGTCCGGACAACGTCCTGGTCTTTGCCGCTTCCGTGCTTTGCGGATCTGGCCTTTCGGGCTTCAACCGCTACACCGTCTCGGCCATGAATCCCTTGACCAGCGGTTTTGGAGAATCCGAGGCATCGGGGTATTTCGGACCTGAGCTGAAGCATGCCGGTTTCGATGCCGTGGTCTTCACCGGCAAGGCCCCCAAGCCGGTCTATCTGTGGATCAGCAAGGGCCAAGTTGAGTTGCGGGACGCCGGTGGAGTCTGGGGCCTGGAGAACGCGCCGGCCCTGGACGCCATTCGCGAGGAGTTGGGCGACAAGAAGGTTCGCATCGCGTCCATCGGGCCAGCCGGGGAAAAGATGGTTCGCTTGGCCTGCGTGATCAACGAGTTGGCCCATGCCAACGGCCGCTGCGGCATGGGCGCGGTGATGGGCTCCAAGAACCTGAAGGCCGTGGTTGTTCGCGGGGATGTGGAAAGCATGACCCTGGCCGACCCGGATGCTCTCAAGGAGCTGAACAAATGGCACCGGGCGCGCATCGGCGAGCACATGCCCTCGGTGAACATGCGCAAGTTCGGCACGGTCCAGCATCTGATGGCCCAGCAGAATTCCGGCATCCTGCCCACCCGCAACTGGAAGGACTGCCAGTTCGAGGATGCGTCCAAGCTGGGCTGGGACGGCTACGAAAAGGTCCAGGACGGCACGCACACCTGCTACAAATGCTCCGTGGCCTGCAAGCGCAAGGTGAACAACACCTCGGAGAAGCGCTACGGAGGTCCGGAATATGAAACCCTGGCCGCTTTGGGCTCCATGTGCGGCGTGGGCGACCTGGACGCGGTCTGCAAGGGCCATGAGCGCTGCAACGCCCTGGGGCTGGACACCGTGGGCACCGGCGCGGTGGTGGCCATGGCCATGGAACTGGCGGAGAAGGGCATTCTTACCGCCGAAGATCTGGGCGGCAGAGCGATTACCTTTGGCGACGGCCCCGGCATGCTGGAGCTGGTGGAGAAGATCGCGGCCCGTGACGGCATTGGCGACACTTTGGCCGAAGGCGTCAAGCGCGCGGCCCAGCGCATCGGCAAGGGCGCGGAGGAATACGCCTTCCACGTCAAGGGCCAGGAACCGGCTTTTCACGACCCCCGGGGCAAGACCGGCGTGGGCCTGGGCTTTGCCCTGTCCCCCACGGGCGCGGACCATATCGAGGCTCCCCATGAAGTGCCCTTTCAGGGCGAGGGAGTGAAGCTGGTCAACCCACTGGGCATTTTCGTCGCACCTCAGGCCCTGGACAACGGACCGGACAAGGTCCGCTACTTCATTGCCGGGGAAAAGACCTGGGCCATGAACAACACCCTGGGCCTGTGCAATTTTGTGGTCGCCCCCCTGTTTTCCATGACCTACGACAAGCTGACCCAAGCCGTGGAGGCCATCACCGGCTGGTCCACCAGCCTGCATGAACTGATGCTGGTGGCTGAGCGCTCCATTGTCCTGGCCCGGATGTTCAATGTTCGCGAGGGCATGACCAGCAAGGACGACAAGCTCTTCCGCCGGATGTTCGAACCACTGCCCGACGGCGTGCTTAAGGATCAGAGCATTGACCCGGACTCCTTCCAGCAAGCCGTGGATCTCTACTACGCCATGATGGGCTGGGACGCGAACGGCGTTCCGAGCAAGGGGACGCTGTACAGGCTGAGCCTGGATTGGCTGGTGTGAGGGGGGGGAAGTTCAGAAAACAGAAGTCAGGAGTCAGGAGTGAGAAGGCGTGGGGGCGTATGGAGTACGCCCCCGCGAAGGAAAGGGGATGATGGGCAATACTGGTCAAGGAGCAGGACGAGCCGGGGAGGCGGAAGCGACGGTCAAGGTACGGCTGATGGCCATTTTGGCGGAGCATGCTCCGGCGAATCCGAAAGCGTTTCCGATTCCAGAGGGCTGCACCCTGGCGGAGCTGATTCAACTGTTGGGTCTGCGGGAGGATCAGGTGATGTTCGCCTTTGTGAACGGTCACATGGCGACATTGAAAACCAGAATCCCAGACAAAGCTTCGGTTTCACTTTGCCCTTACATTTGCGGAGGATAACAAACCTTCAGAACGGACAGTTGAAGGATAAAGGAAGAGGAAGTAGGGTCGGAAAAACTATTGCTCTCCAGGAGACAACTTCAGAACCAGCCGAGAAGGAACCGCGCCAAGGCACAATGGAATCGGTAAAGCAGGAAAAAATCGTCGGCATCATCGGCGGCATGGGGCC
>SKYX01000377.1 GCA_007127655.1 Desulfonatronum sp. | reverse complement strand
TGAACAAGGAGATGATCCGGACTTGCGGCTTTGTGCTCAAGCAGATCATGCCCTATTACGACCGCTACACCGCGCCATACTTTCAGGGCATCGACCATGACGTGGTGGAGCACGCCATGCCGGGCGGGGCGACCTCCTCGTCTCAGGAAGGGGCGCTGAAGCAGGGCTACATTCACCTGCTGCCGTACATGCTCAAGTTCCTGGCCGGAACGCGCAAGATCGTCCGCTACCACGACGTCACGCCCGGTTCTCAGGTTACGTGGAACACGGCGTTTCTGGCCGTGACCGGGGCGTTCAAGCAGGGTGGCGAGCGGGCCGTCCGGCGAATGCTTCAGGTGTTGGAGGCCGTGACCACTCTTCCAGAGGCCGAGTTGTCCGAGGATGTCCGACGGGCTCGCCTGGAGCTGTACGTGCACAGCAACGATGCGTTCCGTAATTTGCTATTGGGCAAGTTCGGGCGGTTGCCCCTGGGCTTTCCTGCTGACTGGGTCTACGAGAGCGCCTTTGGTCCGGATTACCGCAAGGCCCTGGCCCAGCGCGTGGAAATTTCCCCGCTGGAAAACATTGTTGACATGGACCTGGATGCCGAACGCCAAACTCTGTCCGAACACATCCAACGCGATCCCTCGCATGAAGAGTTCGTCAACTATCTGAATCACCCCGGGGACGCGCTAAAGACCATCGAATTCCGGCAGCGCTTTGGTGACCCGAACCAGCTTCCCTTGGATGTCTGGTTCGAAGGACTGGAGCCCGGGCAGGAGCTGCAGTTTCTGGACAGCGACGGCAAACCTCGCAACATGATGATTCTGGACATTTCTCGTCCGGATGCCCAGGGGGTGAGCGTGGTACGCTACACCCTGGACTCGGAGTTCCTTACCCACCAGGTCAAGGTGGCTGAGGCTTCGAGCAAGGTCCTGGAAGGATTGGAGATGGCCGTTCCCGGTAATCCCTACCATGTCGGATCGCCTTGCAACGGGGATCTTTGGGTGATGCACGTCAAGCCCGGTGACGTGGTCCAAAAAGGCGAGGAGTTGTTCAATATTTCCGTCATGAAGCAGGAAAAGTCGATCCTCTCTCCGGTCAACGGCCAGGTGAAGCGGGTTCTGAAATTTGCCAACTTCACCGAGGACCGCAAGATGGTTCCGGTGCGCGAGGGCGAGTTGCTGGTGGAACTCAGCGACATGCCTCGACTGTGCGGCGGTTGCTCCTGCCCGTTGCCCCTTTTGGAAGAGGTGAACTTTTGTCCGTCCTGCGGTCATCAACACGGTCAGGAAGGCTGACCGGCAACGTGTCGCGCGGATTGACTTCCCGTGATTTGAAACGCTAAGTGTACAGCGGTATGTGCATGTTGAGATATTGAGATCGCTTGAGGGTCGCCACGACATGAATACCTTGGAGACCGACTGCCCTTTTCCCGGGATGAAGTTGTCGCCCGTAAAGCCGGAACGTGCCGTGAAGGAGGAGTGAGAATGGCCAAATCAGACAAGGATAAAGGTTCATCCGCCAAGGAGAGCCCTGCCGTTGCCGTTGCCGATGCCGAGGTTAAAGCCGCCAAGGGAGCGAAAAAGGCCGAGATTGCGGTAATTGAAAAGAAACTCGTCCTGACCGGCGAGGACATCGTCACGCTGGGCGAGCCCGCGGAACTGCTGGTGGGAGGGAAGAACTACAACACCGCTTTGATCAGCCAGGTTGATAATATTCGGGCCCCTCAGTTCAGGGCCATATCATCCATTGTCTTTCATCGGCTGCTTGATGAAAGCAAGGTCAACGCGGCGTTGATCCGGTCCTCCGTGGACAAGGAGTACGACCGGATCAACTGGAGCGACTCCGAGATCAACAAAGATCCGGAATTCATCAGGCACCTTGTGCGCCGCTTGGCCAAGCAGATCAAGGATTCCGAGAAAGGGAAGGAAAGCCAGGTCAAGCTGCGGACCTTCATCAACAACATCGTTGAAGGCTTCGCCGTCTCTCCCGAGGGTATCGACCAGCTTCGCAAGCGTTCCGTGCTGGTCCAGGTGGCCATTTTGGCCGTTCAGATGCCCGCGGATCTGGAGGATGCCGTCAAGCAGTCCTACGCGGATATCTGCAAGGAAGCCGGCCTGGAGAACATCCCCGTGGCCGTGCGCTCTTCAGCCGCCGGAGAGGACAGCCGCAAGAAGGCCTTTGCCGGGTTGCAGGACACCTACCTGAACATCGTCGGCGAGCAGTCCGTGGTGGAAGCCTACCAGTGGGACTGCGCCTCGGCCTACAACCTGCGGAGCATGACCTATCGCCGGGAAGCCATCCTGGATATGGTCGCCCTGGCGGAGAGCACTGGCGATGAGTCCATCGTGGAGAACGCCAAGAAGGAATGGGCCATCGAGAACACGTCCCTGTCCGTGTGCATCATGCGGATGATCAACCCGGTCATCTCCGGGACGGCCTTCAGCGCTGACACCTCCACGGGTTGTCGGGGCACGGACCGTCACGATCTGGTGTCCATTGATGCCAGCTACGGCCTGGGCGAGGCCGTGGTCAGCGGGATGGTCACCCCGGACAAGTTCTACGTTTTCCAGCGCGACGACGGTGTGGAAATCGTGCTGCGCTACATGGGATTCAAGACCAAGAAGATCATTTACGCTGAAAAAGGGGCCGGCACCATCACAGTTGAGGTCCCCACTGATGAGGTCTTCCGGTGGTCCCTCTCTTTGGCCCAGGCTGAGGAATTGGCCAGGGGCGTGCGTTGCATCAGCAAGAGCTACGGTGGAATGATCACGGACACCGAGTTCTGCATCGACAGTTCGGACCGGATCTGGTTCGTCCAGGCTCGGCCGGAGACTCGCTGGAACGAGGATCTGGAAAAACATCCGCATACGATTTTCATGCGCCGGCTGGAGGTCGATCCGCCGGCCATCCAGAAAGCCGAACTCATCCTGGAGGGCAACGGCGCATCCCGCGGAGCGGGGCAGGGCATCGTTCGTTTTCTGCGCTCCGCCTTGGAACTGAACAAGATCACCAAGGGCGACATTCTGGCTGCGGACCGGACTGACCCGGACATGGTGCCCGGAATGCGCATCGCCTCGGCCATTCTCGCCGACGCGGGCGGAGACACCAGTCACGCGGCCATTACCTCCCGTGAGCTGGGGATTCCAGCGGTGATCGGCATCCAGCGCCTGGAGACGCTTCAGGGTTTGGACGGCCAGGAAGTGACCGTGGACGGCTCCCGCGGGCGGGCCTATCGCGGTTTACTGCCCCTGGTCGAGGTGGGCGGGGAGATCGACGTCAGCGCCCTGCCCAAGACCAAGACCAAGATTGGCCTGATTCTGGCCGACGTGGACCAGGCCCTCTTTTTGTCCCGGTTGCGGGATCTGCCGGATTTTGAAGTCGGATTACTTCGCGCCGAGTTCATGCTGGGCAGCGTCGGGGTCCACCCCTTGGCTCTGGAAGCCTACGACAACGGCCAGCTTCAGAGTCTTGTGGACAAGAAATTGAGTGAATTGACCAACGAGTTGACCAAGCTGGTTCGGGAGCAACTGGCCCAGGGGATCATCACCTTTGATCTTAAGCTGCGCCAATACGTGGGCATCGTCACCGGCCTGAGCAAGGAGATCGAAACCCTCACCGAAAAAGGCGGGGACAAAGGCACGGATCAGGTTCTGGCCATTCACCGGCAGTTGCGGGATATGGATGTCAAGCTGAACGAGCATTTGGAACTGGCCTCCCACAAGTTGGAACAATTGAAAACCGCTCCGGATCTGCGCGAGCACGTGATCATGATCATGGGTTTCTCGGAGCTGCTCGGTAGCACACACGGACTGGATGAAGAACGGCTGAAGTACCGTCAGGAGATCGAGGACAGGGTTCAGGGCATTGTTCAACGGATCAAGGACGAGCCGGTGGTCGTGGACATCATGAAGCGCATCGACGCCATGCGCACGGAAGTCGCGCTGCGTTCCGGCCTGGAACGGGAGCGGGAAGAGGTGCGCACCCTGCCGCAACGGATTAAGGACCTGATTCGCTCCAGGGGGTATCGGTCCGGCAAGGAACACTACATCCAGACCCTGGCCCAGGGCCTGTCCCTGTTCGCCATGGCCTTCTACGGCAAAGAGATTATCTACCGGACCACGGACTACAAGACCAACGAGTACCGGAACTTGATGGGGGGGCTGCTCTTCGAGACCTTGGAAGACAATCCGATGCTTGGCTATCGAGGTGTCTCCCGGAACATCCATGACTGGGAGATCGAGTCCTTCAAACAGGCCCGCGGGATTTTCGGCGGCAAGAACCTGAATCTGATGCTGCCCTTTGTGCGGACCCTGGAAGAGGCCCGCAGCATGCGCCGCTACCTGGAAGGCGTGCACAACCTCAAATCCGGTGACGACGGCCTGAAGATCATCCTGATGTCCGAAATCCCCAGCAACGCGGTCCTGACCAAGCAGTTCATCCAGGAGTTCGACGGCTTCTCCATCGGCTCCAACGACATGACGCAGCTGGTGTTGGGCACGGACCGGGACAACCCACGGTTGCGGCACATCTACGACGAGGAAGATCCGGCCGTGGTTTGGGCCATTCTGAGCACGATTTTCACTGGCCAGAAGTTCGGCAAAAAGGTCGGGTTCTGCGGGCAGGGCGTGTCCAACAGCAAGATCATCCGCGGTTTGGTCTGCATCGCCGGCATTGTCTCGGCTTCCGTGGTGCCGGACACCTATGCCCAGACCAAGAAGGACGTCGCTGAGCTGGAAGCCGAGGAGATCCCTGTTGAAAGGCTGGGTGCGTGGCTCAAGGATCAGCACCTGGACCGGTTGAGAAAGGTCATGGCCGAAAACAAGTACGACCACATCCTGAAAAAGAATCGCACGGCCAAGGACTTGATGGATTGGTTCGAGGGCGAAATGACCCGGCTGCACGAACAACTTCAGGATCAGATCGGCAAGCCCCGGGAGGATTTCCTGCGTCAAGAGATCGATCAATTCCGGCGGCTTTTCCACAAGCCGGCGATCTATGCCAACTGGGATTGGGAGGAGACCGTTCTGGACGCCCTGCGCCATTCCGGGTTCCAGTCGTATGAAGAACAGGTCGCGGCCTTGCGCGAGCAGCGGGTCAAGTATAGCCACTCTGGTTAGGTTGTCGATTTTCCACCAGTATCCACTCACCGACGGCACGTCGGCCTGAACGAACCAAATGAGAAAGGCCCCGGAAACGGGGCCTTTTTTTTATGGCATGGTACTTCATGTGGGCGCTGCGGGATCGAACTGGCCGTTCCCGAGAGTCTTCCGTCCTCGCCTTTCGTGTAATTGCTCAAAAAGGCCGGGCAAACTCTGAAATTGCCTCTGCCCCTGGATTCACGCCTGCGCGGGAATGACTGAAATGGCATGTCCTCCCAAGCTCGTCATGCCCGCGAAGCCTGTCCTCGTGCAGACGGGGAGCGGGCATCCAGGTCATGCATGCCACAAGTTTTTGAGAAGTTAGGGGTATGGCAGTTACTGAAATACCGTTTTAGAATTTGGTAGTGTAGGCATCTTGCCTGCACGGACAGGCAGGATGCCTGTCCTACCATTGAGACATGCCTCCTGCTCAGTGTTGCAGAGCAAAAAGCACGGG
>SKYX01000122.1 GCA_007127655.1 Desulfonatronum sp. | reverse complement strand
GTGGTCATGCGTTTTGTTGGTGGATGGTGGTTGAGGAAGTAAGGTCAGGACGATTTCTGGAACTTTAGGGTAAGGTGCCTGGGTTCCCAAGCTCCGCCCCAGAAGGAAAAGGCCTCGCTGCTGTGAAACGCGGAGCGGACTGAGACGTGCTCTTTGCCGCTGACGGACAGCCCGTCCGTCTCCAGCCCGAGGTCCACGAAGTATTCCATGTCCGCCACCAGCAGATGCACGATTTTCGGCTCCGCTCCGGCCGGAACGGGACAGGGGACGAAAAAGTCGTAGACAACCTGGTGGCCCTGGATGGAGGCCCGGAAGTCCGTGATCGAGGCCACGTGGTACGGCGAACCGTTGATCTGGATCTGGATGAAGTAGTCGTATTCGCTCAGATACTCGAACGCTCCCCGGCGGACCTCTTCGATCTCCTCGTCCGAAAAGACGCCGTCTCCGTCCGCGTCGAACATCTCCATGATCTGGCTGCTGAACATTTCGTCAAAGGTCCAGCGGTGATGAAAACCGACCAGTCCCGTGGCGTCAAATCGGGCCTCAATGGCGTAATCCACCCAGACGTGCGGATGGGCCCGGGCTGGTTGAGCGCTTGTAAAGAGCAGCGTGGTCACGGCCAGAAAGAGGCTGATCCAACGAAGCCGGTGCATGGCGTTGTTCCTTGGGTGTGACGATGAGGTTAATCCATGTGAAAAAGACCTTCCGGCCCACCAACGACCACCGTGACCATCTGGTCAGCCTTCAGCCGACGGGCCAGGGCGTCTTGAGCGTCCTCCCGAGTGACCCGCGCGACGTGGTCGGTGTACGTGGTCAGGTAGTCCGGCGCAAGGTCGTAAAACCCGATCATCCCCAGGGTCGCCGCGATGTCGCTGTTGGAGGCCAGGCCCAAGGGAAAGCGGCCGATGATGTTGTCCTTGGAAGCAGCCAGCTCCTCCTCGGTCACGCCCTCGTTGATGAAGACGGCCAGGGCGTCGCGAAGCACCGACAGGGCTTCAGCGGCGTGATGGACTCCGGTCTGCATGGTGATTAGGAACGGGCCTTCCGCGGCCATGGGCTGAATGTGGCTGGAGACGGAGTAGGCCAGTCCGCGCTCGGTGCGGACATCCTGAAAGAGGCGGGAGGTGAACCCTCCACCTCCGAAAACGTGGTTGGCCACGCTCAGGGGAAAACGGTCCGGGTCGTCCAGGCGCAGAAGCGGTCCGCCCATGAAGATATGGGCCTGCTCTGAAGGAAAGGGAATGTGCACCAGGATCGGTTCGGCCGGCAATTCCGGTGAGGGCAGGGCCGAGGGGCGCTCGCCCTGAGGCAAGGCTGCGGCGATGCGTCGGCTCAACGACTGGGCCTCGTCCATGGACAGGTCGCCGGTCAGGGCCAGGACGGCATTTTGCGCGGTGTAGTGGTGTTGGTAAAAATCCTGGATCAGCGTTCTCTCCAGGGTGGGGACGCTTTGTTCCGTCCCCAGCGGATGGGCGGCGTAGGGGTGATCGCCGTAGGCCAGCCTGTAGAACTCCCTGGCCGCGACGGCTCCGGGCTCCTGGCGCTCCCGTTGCAGGGACTGCAAGGTCTGGCGGCGGGCTCTGGCCAGATCGTCCTCGGGAAAAGCCGGGTCCGCGAGCAGGGAGGCAAAGGTTGCTACGGCAGCTTCCATCCAGTCCGGCTCGGTCAGGGTGCGTAAGCGGACGATGGCCATGTCCCAAGCCGCGCTGGTGCTGAACTGGGCCCCCACGGACTCGAAGCGCTCGGCTACGGAGTCGGCGTCTAGCTCCGACGTACCAAAGGCCAGGGCCAGGTTGGTCATCCGGGCCAACCCCCCATGCTCGCCGTCCCGGGCCGACCCGGCGTCGAAGACCAGGCGGATGTCCAGCATGGGGAGGGTCGGGGCCGAGGCGAAAAGCACGCGCAGCCCGTTGGACGTGGTCCAGGTTTCATAATCAGCGGCCCGGGCCGGGGTTGTCGGTCCGCAAAGGAGACCGAGCAGCAACAGCAGGGCAAGGGCATGCGGGCTGACGAAGGGATGGAGAACTGGTTTAGTGGTCGGACGGTTCATGTTGGGGTCCTTGACGGTTTGGGGAGGTGGAGCCGTTTGCTCCGGGCATGGGCAACGGGTCCAGGATGGCCACGGTGCGGGTCTCCGGGATCAGGTAGGTCCCGGCGACGCGTTGGACGTCCTCGGCAGTCACGGCCCGGATGCGTTCGGCGTATTCCTCGCCGACCCGCCATCCCAGACCGATGGTTTCCAGCATGCCCAGTTCGAAGGCCCGGGCGTTCAGGGAGTCCTGGCGAAAGACTTCCGATGCGATGACCTGGGCCTGGACCCGCTGCAATTCGGCTTCGTCCACGGGGATTTTGATCAGACGTTGGCTCTGGTCCAGCAGGGCCTGCTCCAGGGTTTCGATGTCGGATTGCGACGACGGGGTAGCGGAAAGGGTGAACAGGGTTTCCAAGCGACTGTAGCCGCCGTACCCGGCCCCGGCTCCCAGGGCCAGTTCCTGTCCGCGAACCAGCTCGCGATCCAGGCGGGAGGAGCGTCCGGAGCCCAGGACGCCGGCCGCGACCATCAGGGCGTAGGCGTCGTCCGGGGGGGCTCCCGAGGCAAGAAGCGTCGGGATGCTTGGTACTTTCCAGCCCATCATCAAATGCGGCAGCTCCGCTGGAACCTGCAGGACGACCCTTCGTTCGCCCCGCTGAGGAACCTCGGTCCGGGGCTTGACCTCGGGCAAGGGGCGGGCAGGGATGGGGCCGTAATGGCGCCGGGCCGCCTCAATCACCGCGTCCGGGTCCACGTCGCCCACCACCACCACCACGGCGTTGTTGGGCGCGTACCAGGCATCGTACCAGGCCTGGACGTCTTCCAAGGCGTAGTTCTCGATGTCTGTCATCCAGCCGATCACTCCGTGGCCGTAAGGACTGTTCAGAAAGGCCGCGGCCATGAACTGCTCATGGAGCAGGGCGGAGGGGCGATCGTCCCGGGTCAATCGGCGTTCCTCGACAACCACGTCACGTTCCGGCTGGAATTGTTCCTCTGCCAAACGCAGGGCGTGCATCCGCTCGGCCTCCATGGCCATGGCCGTTTCCCAGTGCGCGCTGCCCAGAACCTGAAAGTAGGCTGTGAAGTCCTGGCCGGTGAAGGCATTCTGGTTGCCCCCGAGGCGGGCGATGATCCGGGTGAACTCGCCGGGAGGGTAGGCTGCGCTGCCCCGGAACATCATGTGTTCGAGCATGTGGGAGATTCCGGTGATGCCGCTATGCTCGTGCCTGGAGCCGACATCATACCAGATTTGATTGGTGACCACCGGCGCGCGGGGATCGGGCAGCACCAAAACAGTCAGCCCGTTCTCCAGGCGATGTTCCACGACGTCGGCCAAAGCCGGTGGCGACAGAAGCAAAAACCAGCAAATAAGGATCAAAGTATTAAATTTCAGCATGGTGACGACCTTGGCCTAAAGTTGGCGAAATGGGTTGGGTGAAGGTTCAATCTCAAGAAATGGGTCTTTGGAGCGGAGTTGGCAAGGGGGGCCTCGAAAAAAACGAGTTTGATTGTGCTGCAATGACGAAGAGTTAGTTCATGGTTGTTTCGACAAGTTATCTCAGGCCAGTTTATCTTGCAAGGTTGTTGATTTTCCACGATTTTCACCGTATGAATCCCGATCGGTTTCAGTCTAGGCAGTGGACGTTTTCGGTCCCGCGCCTGGAGCAATCGATGGTTCAAAGCGTATAAGGACTATTTTACGCGAACGAGGTGTGGCTAACCCTTTTCCCGCAAGGAGGCACTTGCATGAAAAAAAGACTGTTGTTGACCGTGTTGGCCGGATTGCTGGCGTTGCCCCTGTTGATCGGGCAGGCCCACGCCCAGATCCGGATCGGCTTGATGGCGCCACTAACCGGTTCCTGGGCCAGTGAAGGCCAGGCCATGAAGCAGATCGTGGATCTGCTGGCCGAGGAGTTGAACAACGCCGGCGGCGTTTTGGGACAGAAGGTGGAAATCGTGGCCGAGGACGATGCCGGAGACCCGCGCACCGCGGCTTTGGCGGCCCAGCGACTGTCCACCCGAGGCATCGTCGCCGTCATCGGAACCTACGGCTCCTCCATCACCGAGGCCAGCCAGAACATCTTCGACGAGAACAAGATCGTCCAGGTGGCTACGGGCTCAACGGCCATTCGGCTGAGCGAAAAGGGCCTGCGGTACTTTTTCCGGACTTCCCCCCGGGACGACGAGCAAGGGCTGGTGGCGGCCAACACCCTGAAGGACATGGGGTACGGCAAGGTGGCCATCCTGCATGACAACACCACCTACGCCCGGGGTTTGGCGGATGAGGCCCGGTCTCTGCTCGTGGAAGACGGCGTGGAGATCGTCTTCTTCGACGCCCTGACCCCCGGCGAACGGGATTACAGCGCCATCCTCTCCCAGTTGCGCAACCGCGCTCCCGAAGTCGTGCTCTTCACCGGCTACTTCCCTGAAGCTGGACTGTTGCTGCGCCAGAAGAAAGGCATGGGCTGGGACGTGCCCTTTGTCGGCGGCGACGCAACCAACAACCCGGACCTGGTGAGCATCGCCGGCAAGGAGGCTGCCGAGGGCTTCATGTTTCTGAGCCCGCCCGTGCCCCAGGATTTGGATTCCCCTGAAGCCACTTCCTTCATGGCCGCCTACCGGGCCAAGTACAACGATGATCCCGCCTCGGTCTGGGCCGTGCTGGCCGGCGACGCATTCAACGTCATTGTGGCTGCCATCAAGGGGTCCGGCTCTACGGAACCGGACAAGATCGCCGAATATCTGCGCACCGGCTTGACCGACTTCGAAGGCCTGACCGGCACCATCGCCTTTGACGACAAGGGCGACCGGGTCGGCGAGCTGTACCGCGTATACAAGGTGGACGGCGAAGGCCGGTTCATCCTGCAACCGTAACAAGTACTGATTCCAGGGTAGGGGCGGTTCGCGAACCGCCCCTACGTCATTGATGGACGACTGATGATGAAACACCAGCCACCCATCACCGACCACCATCCCAAGGACATGCCATGCAACTTTTTCTCGAACAACTGACCAACGGGCTGGCCGTGGGCGGGATCTACGCCCTGATCGCCCTGGGCTACACCATGGTTTACGGTGTGCTCAAGCTGATCAACTTCGCTCACGGCGACCTGTTCACCATTGGCGCTTTTCTTGGACTGACCCTGCTCTTGTCTCTGGGGCTGACCGACCATATCGGCCCGGTGGCCGGGATTTTGGTGCTGGTGTTGATGGTCATGGGGCTGGTGGCCGTGATCGGCGCGTTGCTGGAGCGGACGGCCTACCGTCCGCTCCGCACCTCGCCCAGGCTGTCCGCGGTGGTTTCCGCGCTGGGCGCATCCATTTTTTTTCAGAACGCGATCATGCTCATCTACGGGGCCCGGTTCCGGGTCTATCCCCACGACCTGCTGCCCACCACGTCGATTTCCCTGTTCGGAGTGGATATCCCGGTGATGCGCATCGTGCTTTTCGCCGCCTCCCTGGTGATGATGGCCGGGCTCTACTATTTTGTACAGCGGACCAAGACCGGCACGGCCATCCGGGCCGCGGCCATTGATCAGGGCGCGGCGAAGTT
>SKYX01000383.1 GCA_007127655.1 Desulfonatronum sp. | reverse complement strand
TTTTATTCGTGGAAACGGGAGTCGTTCAATTTACCGAGTAAAATGGTTGACACGTTCACATGTAGGGGCGGGTTTGAACCCCGCCCCTACTACGGCAGGCCGCATATCCAAATGAAATCCTTGCGGTGGGCACACGTCGGCAACCAAATGTCAACCATTTCTGAACCATCCCCCGGAATGCAAAGAGAGTTTTCAATAGTCCGCGCCCAGGGCGTCGGCCGTGCGGCGGATGGCGTTTTCAATAGCCCGTTCACCGGCGGCGACCTCATTGGTTCCGGTTTCAAACGTTTCATAGTCGGAAATATGGCCCGAGGACCAGATCCGTGAGCCGTCGACCGCACTGAGAAACTCGGTCTCCAGGATGACGGTGGCGCGCTCGGTGAGCGTTTGATCCTGAGCTCCGGAAAGTTCCGTGTCCGTGGAGTAGGCGATGACTCGCAGGACGACGTGCGCTTGCGCCTGATCGGCGTCGACCCAGTTCACCTGGGCGCGGCGGGTAAATTCGTCGCGAAATCGCGAACGGAGAAAGGGATCGATCCAGGCTTCCAGGGTAGGGTTGTCCACTTCCTGAATATGAATGTTCACCACCCCTCGGGGGAGCGTGATCGGGGCGCTGGCGCTGAAGTGGTAGCCGCAACCCAGCAAAAGAAAGAAGAGGGAGAATGTCAGGTATGGGAGAGTGCGGTGCATGCTTGCTGTCCTTTGCGTTGTCGGAGGTGAATGGTGGTGCGTCGAATTATGCGAGGATGACTAAAGGCCCAGGCCCAGCATGTCCTCCAACCCTTTGAGGGATATCCGCAGTTCGAAGCGGTCTTCGTCCTGGGTCTGGGAGAAGAGAAAATCCAAAAAGTAACATTGGTGGGTAAAGCCGATGCCGAAGAGTTTTTCGAGATCTTCCTTGGCCAACAAGTCGCGCTTGAAATCCGCTCGCGCGAACCAGCCCCGAGGCAGATTAACCAAGCCGCCGACCCGGAGAATCTCTCGTTTTTCCTGGTTTTGGCGCCAGATGTCGTCAGTGACTTCGGACCGGAAGTCGAACCCGAAATAGGCCGAGCCCAGTCCGGGATAACTGCCCTGCAACATGTGTTCATGCTGGGTGATGGTGTTCATGTAGGGTGAATACCAGGATCGGGTGATCAAATCGATGTATTTTCCCGGCGAAAAGACCATGTCCGTCCGGATGTCGGAGAAAGGGCGCCGCTCGTAGGTATCGAGGTTGTCGTCCCTGTTGGCCTCTTCGAAGTCGTAGGCCTGATCAAAGCGAACCCGCAGGAAGTCACGATAGGTGGTCCTGACCCGGAACATGTCCTCGGCAAGCAGGGTGTCCTCGGTCCCGGCGCGTCGCTCGACCTGGTCCATGCGGCGATTGAAGATGTTGTGCAGGGTGTAGGAGAGCAGATTACGCTTGTTGATCCGGTCGTCGCGGGTGAACAGCGGGTTTTCGTCCTGGTCCACGTGGGGAATATACGAGTAGGTCAATTCGGGCTGGATCGTGTGCTTCATCCTGGTCCAGTGCGCATTGCCGACATTGTCCAGGGTTGGCGTGACCTGTTCCTGCTTTTCAAAATCATAGATATTGAACAAGGAGGTAAAGGCGTCCAGGCGAAAGTCGGGAAGCCCGCGCTCGCTGAAGTCCTTGGATTCGTCCACATTGTCCGGGATTCCCCGAACTTGTTGGTGCTTGTCGATGGCGTACAGGGTCTGCCGCCAACCTGCACTGGGGGTCAAGGTGCCGAAGCCGGTGGTCCAGGGCAGGCTGAGGCGTGGATATACTTCGGCCCGGGCGCCGGTGGTCCCTTTTTCGCGCCAGAAATAGACGGCCTGGGTCCTGGCCTCCAGCTCAAACGGAGTTTCTCCGATGCGGGTTTTGTAGAAATCCAGGTTCAACTCGGGGAGGCGCTGTAAAGTGGGGTTTTCGTTGCTGGGATTGTTATCTGTCCAGTACTGGAGGGCCTGGGAGTAGTGCATAGCCCCGCGGAATCCAACCTGGCTCCAGTTGCGGCTGACTTCCACGGCGTTGTTCCGGTACAGGGAGTCGATGTTGTTCATCCCCCGGCCAAAGTCGCGGAGCATGTTGTTATGGACCCTGGTGTATCCGGTATACCCATGTTTGAACTCGCGCAGATAGTTCTGGTCCGAGACCATGTCCAGGTCCAGCTTGGTCCGCCACAGCGGATCGCCAAGATAGCCGTCGTATTTACCGCGAATCCAGTAGCGATGTTCATTGGGGCGGTTCAGCCCGTCGCCACGGAATTGCGGATCTTCGTCTGCTTCCGTGGGCGCGGTTTTGGAGTCCAGCAACCAGTCGGCCTGCCAGACGCCCTTGGAGTCCAGGTTGGTGAAATGGCGGTACTCCATGCCGGTCATCACGCCGCGCTTGCTCATCATGTTGACATAGAACGTGGCATCCTGTTCCTCATCAATGGCCCAGTAGTAGGGCAGGCTGAGGCCGGCCCCCAAGCGGGAGCTGAAGGACGGTTCAGGGATCAGGAAGCCGCTTTGACGTTCAGTCTTGACCGGAAAAATCATGTACGGGGAGTAGAGAACGGGTGTGTCCTTGATCTGGAAACGGGGGTGCCACATCTGGGCGTAGCCGCCGGTGGTGACTTCGCCTTCGCTGCTTTTGATGGACCACGCCGGAACAGGGCCGTCGCAGGTGGTGAGGTGCGCCTCCCTGAAAGCATAGGTTTGTTCGCAGCGTTTTTCCAACAGTTCCCCGCGAATATACACGTGGTCCTGGGCCAGGAACATCTCTCCGTCCGTCACCCATCCGACGTTATTCAGGAGGTCAAAGTCCGCTTGTTCGCCTACGAGGATGTCTCCGTCCCATTCGATTCGAACGTTGCCGTTGAGAAGAGCGAAGCCGGTCTCCCGAAAATAACGGGCCGTGTCCGCCTGGATCAGGTTCGGACCCTGCCGGATCAGTACGTTCCCCTGGGCTTCGAAGATCTGTTCGGCTTGCAGGGACTCGACCCGGTCGGCCTCCAGGGTCCAGGGAAGCTCGGAGTCCATGGAAAAATCTTGCTGGAGCATGGACTGGGCATTCCCGGGGCGCGGCCAGACAAGCAGCAGGCAGAGCAAGATCCAGGGCAAGGCCCAGAGCAGGTTCGAACGGACCGGGAGCGCGGTGGACCGGAAGCGAAGCGCATGGACGAGGGCGCGAAAGGGGGGATGGAGCGGGTTCATCATGGGGAAAAGGACTCCTTGGCGAAAGCAGTATGATGACAAAACTGCATTCCCTTAATCCGTTTCAGGATTTGAGTAAAGAAGGTCTTGTTTCCAGGTGGGACATGGTTTAGAGAAGCGCTCATGGACTTTGGGGGGTGTTTGCGGTGCCGGTCGCGGGTGATTTGGACGCAAGGCCCGGCAACATTTTTGAAGCCGTGGAGGAGAAAGGTGAACATATTGAAGTTTGGACGATGGTACGTGATCTGTTTCGTGGCGGTGAGTCTGTTGGTGATCGGCACGGGTTGCGGCAAGAAAGGCTGGCCCGAGCCGCGACTGGACGAGGATCGGTTTACCTGGGGGCCTATCCAGCATCAGCGCCAGGGAGCGTGTCTGGACGCCAGGGCTCTGGTGCACGGAGCCGCCAACAAGCTCGGATTTGTCTATTTGGAGTGGATGCGTTTGGACACCGCCGAGGATTGCCCGGATTGCCCCTTTGAGGTGACCGAAAGGGTTCGCCTGGGCGACGGGTCCAGTGAGTTCAAGCGGCAAAACGGGGTGATCCGGATTCTATTTTGCGAGTGGGATCCCGAGTCTTCATACAGGTGGCGGTTGGTGGGGCTGAATGTTCATCGCGGATTGGGCTCAGTGCCCTCCCAGGTAGTGTTCTCCCGTTGATCGACATCGTATTTTACAAGGTTCACTAAAAATACGATCGCCCCGGCACCTTCAAAGGTGCCGGGGCGTTCTCGTTCTCGGGTTTGAACGAATTAACCAACGGGAGAGAGTGTTTCGTCCAATCTACAGCAGAGGCAGGTACCGGTCGATCTCGTATTGGGACACCTGGATGCGGTAGTCGTCCCATTCCTTTTTCTTGTTCTCGATGAACTTGGAAAAGATATGTTCGCCCAGGGCTTCCTTGAGCAGAGAGCTTTGCTCAAGGACGGCCACGGCCTCGCCGAGACTGCCCGGCAGGGCGTCGATATGGTGCTGGGAGCGTTCCTTGGCGGACATTTCAAAGATGTCCTCTTCCACAGGATCGGGCAGTTTGTAGTTTTCTTCCATGCCCTTGAGCCCGGCGGCGAGCATCACGGCGAAGGCCAGGTAGGGGTTGCAGGCCGGGTCCGGGGAGCGCAATTCCACGCGGGTGGCGACCTCTTTGCCGGGTTTGTACAGCGGCACGCGGACCAGAGATGAGCGATTGCGACGGGCCCAAGCCAAATAGACCGGGGCTTCGTATCCGGGAACCAGCCGCTTGTAGGAGTTCACCCACTGGTTGGTGACGGCGCAGAATTCCGGAGCGTGCTTGAGCAGGCCTGCGATGTAGCTTTTGCATTCAGCGCTGAGAAAGTGTTTGTCGTTGGCGTCGTAAAAGATGTTCTTGCCGTTCTTGAACAGGGACTGGTGGGTGTGCATCCCGCTCCCGTTCTGGCCGAAAATAGGCTTGGGCATAAAGGAGCAGTAGCAGCCGTGCTTGCGGGCGATCTCCTTGCACACAACCTTGTAGGTCACGGCGATGTCGGCCATGTGCAAGGCCTCGGCGTAGCGCAGGTCGATTTCATGCTGGCTGGGGGCCACCTCGTGATGGCTGTACTCCACGGTGATGCCCATCCGGTTCAGGGCAAAGATGATGTCCCGGCGGACGTCATTGCCCAGATCCAGAGGCGGAGCGTCGAAGTATCCACCCTGGTCGATGATGATCGGTTCGTGGGCGGAGTCAAACAGGAAGAATTCCAGTTCCGGGCCGACGTAGAACGTGTAGCCCTTTTCAGCGGCCTTGCTCAGGATGCGCTTGAGAACGAACCGGCTGTCCGCAACGTAGGGTGTTCCGTCAGGGTTTTTGATGTCGCAGAACATTCGGGCCACCGGGCGGTCCATGGGGCGCCAGGGGACCATCTGAAAGGTGGTCGGGTCCGGAATGGCGACCATGTCGCTTTCGTGGATTCGGGCAAAGCCGAGAATGGAGGACCCGTCAAAGCCCATGCCTTCTTCAAAAGCGTTTTCCAATTCACTGATGGTGATCTGAAAGCTCTTCAGCGTTCCAATGACGTCCACGAACCAGAATTGAACGAAGCTGACATTGTAGTCACGCACCGCCTTCATCACGTCGTCGGCGTTTTTGCAGTTGAATACGGGTGAGTCGGTCATGCGAAAACCCTCCGAATGTTAAATTTGTACAATGATGAGAGGGACCTTCAAGTTCAAGGCCATGATGGAAAAAGTCATGGAAATAAGGAGCGTGAAGGATGCTCTCCCATTTTGGGTCGAGAAAAAAACTTCATAAATGTAAACTTTGTGGCGGTATGGCGAGCAATGTTTGCGTTTTTGTAAAAATCGACATCCAATCTCTTCGCAAGTTAGGTTTCACCGGACGCCAAGCTTGTCCAGGGCATCTTGCAAGGTGTGCTCAAGGCTGTCCTCGGTGCGCAGGATGTGGTCGGCCAAATTCA
>SKYX01000168.1 GCA_007127655.1 Desulfonatronum sp. | reverse complement strand
TCGGACAGGGCCATGGCTTCCTCCTGATCGCGGGTTACGTAGAGGATGGGCAGGCCCGTGGTCTTCTGGATGTGCTTCAGCTTGGCGCGCATGGCTTCCCGCAGCGTGGCGTCAAGATTGGACAGCGGCTCGTCCAGCAGCAGCACCGCCGGATTCATGGCCAGGGCCCGGCCCAGGGCCACCCGCTGCTGCTGTCCGCCGGAGAGCTGGCTGGGCATGCGCGAGGCCATCCCGGGCATGTCCAGAATTTGCAGCACATGCGCCACTCGATCATTGATCCGTGATCGTGGTTGGTTTCGCACGCGCATGGGATAGGCGATGTTCTCGAACACGGTCATGTGCGGCCAGACCGCGTAGCTCTGGAAAACCATGCCGATGGGCCGCAAGTGCGTAGGGATGTTGAGCCTCTCCCGGCTGGAGAAGACCGGCTGGTCCTGGATGCGGATCTCTCCCGCGTCGGCATGCTCCAGGCCGGCCACGCAGCGCAAGGTCGTGGTCTTGCCGCAGCCGCTGGGCCCCAGCAGGGTGAAGAACTCGTTCCCGACCAGGGAAAAACTGACATCGTCCACCGCCGCGGCGGCTCCAAACCGCTTCACCAGGTTGTGTACGGCCAGCGCTGAAGAACTCATGGGGTACTCCGGGTTTGTTGGACGATTTTGCGTTCCTCCAGCCTGGCCAGCCATTGCATCAGCACGTAGAGGGTAAGCATCACCGGCAGGCACAATACGGCCAGGGCACTGGCCCGGCCGATGAATCCCGAATCCTGCATCAGAAAGATCCAGACCCCGATGGTTTCCGATCCCGAGGTCCAGATCAGCACGGACACGGTCAGCTCGTTGAAAGAGGAGATAAAGATCAGCACCCACCCGGCCACCAGACCGGGCCGCAGCAGGGGCAGGGTGATGTCCTTGAGAGCCCGCAACCCGCCGGCCCCGGACGTCCAGGCCGCCTCCTCCAGGGAGTTGTGGATCTGTTGCAGCGTGGCCCGGGTGCTTTGCAGGCCAAAGGCCATGTAGCGCATCAGGTAGGCCACGAGGAGAATCCAGATAGTGCCGTACAGGGTCGGGCCGAAGACAGGATTGCTCCAGGCCAGGATCATGGACACGCCGATCACCGAGCCTGGCAGGGCAAAGGGAATGATCCCCGCGGCGTCCAGCAGCCCGGCCCCCCGGTAACGGACCTTGACGTGGAGATAGGAGACCATGGCCGTAACGGCCATCAGGATGGTGGCCGCGGCCGGGGCGAGAATCAGGCTGTTCACGATGCCCCGTCTCGCTCCGGCGGACTGCAGTACGGCCAGATAGTGGCGCAGGGTCAGGTTGTCCCAGGTCAGGTCCGCGCCCCAGAAGCGCAGGAACGACGTCAGAACCAGGGCAAACAGCGGCAGGATCACGATCACGAAAATCAGCGTCAGCAGCCCGGCGGTGACCGCCGTTCGCCACCTTCCCAGGCGAACGATGCTTGGGGTGACCGACTTGCCGCCAACCACGGCGTACTGCCCGGTATGGCCCTCGGCTCGCCGAAAGGCCAGCATCGAGAACAGGGCGATCAGGATCAGCAGCACGCTCATGGCCGTGGCCAGGGGCATGTTCGGGATGGTCAGGGCCTCGTAGATCCGCGTGGTCAGCACGTAGAACTGGGCGCGCATGCCCAGGACCGCCGGAATTCCGAAATTGTCGATGGAGGAGACGAAGGCCAGCAGCGCTCCGCCGTAAATCGCCGGACGCACCAGCGGCAGGGTGATGTCGCGCATGATCCGCCACGAGCCCGCCCCGGAAGTCCGGGCCGCCTCTTCCAGGCTGGAGTCCATGCGCTGCAGGGCCCCGGAAACGGTGATGAACACGAAGGGATAATTGTTCACCGCCAGCACGAAGACGATCCCCGTTGCGCTGTAGACGTTCCAGGGGGCTGCGGAAACGCCGAACATCCCCGCGTAGGCCTGGGTGAGCAACCCCACGGGACCGGCCAGCTGGACCCAGCCCATGGCGCTGAACAACGGCGGAATGGCCAGAGGCAGCACCAGCAGCACCCGAAAGGTGTTTTTCCAGGGAATGTCCGTGCGCTGGACCGCGAACGCGGCGAGTATTCCGATGACCGTGCCCAGCACGGTGGACAACACCGAGACCCACAGGGAGTTCCAGAGCGCCACGTAGTTGCGGGGCTGAAAAAAGACCTGGCGATAGTTTTCCAGGGAAAACCCGTCCTCGGCCAGGAAACTGCGCACACCTACCTGAAGCAACGGATAGACCACCACAATCAGTACAAAGGCGGCCAAAAACAGAAAAAGCACCCGGCGATGGTCAAGCCAGGGCCGGGCGTTTGGGGACGAACGAAGCATTTAGTAAATGGTGGCGAACCGTTCCCGCAACTCGGAGCCGTGCTCGGCCATCCAGTCGAAGTCCACGTCCAGGGCCTTGATTTCCGAGGGTGAAGGCAATCCCGGAGGCGGTGCCACGTCGGTACGTACAGGCAGGAAGTGACGATCCACCAGGACCTGCTGCCCTTCCTTGGAAATGATGAAATCCAGAAACGCCTTGGCCCCTTCCGGGTTGCGGGCGTTGCGACCGATGGCGATGGGGCTGGGCAGGGAAAGGACCCCGTCTTTGGGGAAGACAAAGGCCACGGGAGCACCTTCGCTGGCCTGGCCGGCCATGATGTAGTCGATGCCCTTGATCACCGCGAACTCCCCGCTGACCAATCCCCGGGTCACGTCTCCCGTGCCGCGAACCACCTTGACGCCATTTTTCCTGGCCTTCTCGAACCATTCCCAACCGATGTCCTCGTTGGTCACGAAAGCTCCGAGCATGTTGAAGTTGGTTCCGCTGTGCAGCGGGCTGGCCAGTGCCGCCTTGGGGCCCCATTCCAAAAACTCGGCCCAGGTCTGGGGAACCTTGTCCGACGCGACCAGGCGCGTGTTGTAGCCGATGCCCATGTTGTGCACCCGGCCGGCGATAAACATGTGATCCGGATCCTTGAGCAGATCCGGAATCGCGGCGGCCTGGGGCGACTCATACGGCATCAGCCAGCCTGCGTTTTTCAGGTTCAGAAACAGGGCTGGATTGGCCGCCCAGATCAGATCGGCACGGAGGTTCCCGGCCTCGATCTCCGCGAAAATCCGTTGCTCCAGTTCCACGCTGCCGGAATAGAGCAGGTCGATCTTCACTCCTGGATGCCGGGACTCGAACTCCTGGATGATCGGCTCCACCACGTCCAGAACCATGGAGGAGTAGAATGTCACCGTGCCCGAAGGCTGTTTTGGCGGCTGCGTCGGCGACTGGGCCGAAGCGGAAATGGCCGCCAGCAGCAAGCACGTCGTCACCAGGGCAAGGGAATGCAAAAGAGCGCGAATTGTCACGAGACCTCCTTGGAAAGGGTTGTCAGGGGTGATTGTTCCCTTCCAACATGGCGCATTCATGTGACGATTTCATGTCGCTCTTGTGACGATTTGCGGCATACGTCCCCTCATGCCGGATTCGACGCAATCGCCACAAAACCGCCATGCTCCTGTAACAGTGACCGGGCATATATGGCGGCATTGCTGTTCAGGCCAATGCAACGCAACGCCGCGAAAAGAGTCCCGGAAAGTTCCGAAAAGTGACCGTGGATACCTTTTTCGATCAAGGCAGAACGGACCGATAGACCGATTCGGACAACCTCGCCCGAAGCTGAACACGTGACGCATCGAGCCGGAAACGACCACCTTGGAGGAAACATGCGTATCGCCCTGATCACCGACGTCTGGACCCCGCTGATCAACGGCGTGGTCACCACCCTGGAGAACACGGTCCGCATCCTCCGGGAAAATGGTCATGTGGTTCTCGTGCTCAGTCCGGACATGTTTCCAGGCCTGCCCTGCCCCACGTACCCGGAAATCCGCCTGGCCCTGTTTCCCTGGCGCAAGGTGGCCCGCATCCTGGACGACTATTGCCCGGACGCGGTGCACATCGCCAACGAGGGCCCCCTGGGCTGGGCCGGTCGAGTCTACTGCTGGAAGCGCGGCAAGGGGTTCACGACGGCCTACCACACCCGTCTGCCGGAATACATCCGACTGCGGTTCCCCGTACCTCTTCGGGCCTCCTACTCCTTTTTCCGCTGGTTCCACAAACCATCCAAGGCCGTGATGACCGCCTCGCCGGAGTTGATGGACGAACTGCGCTCCCGTGGCTTCTCCAACCTGAAGCTGTGGTCCCGGGGCGTGGATACCGGGCTCTTTCGTCCGCGGAGCAAGGACTACCTGGACGCACCGCGTCCCATTTCCATGTTCATGGGCCGGGTGGCCGTGGAGAAGAATATCGAGGATTTTCTCCGCCTGGACATTCCCGGCACCAAGTACGTGGTCGGCGACGGGCCGGCTTTCGCGAAGCTCAATGCGGCCTATCCGGACGTCCGCTTCGTCGGAGCCAAACGCGGCGAGGAACTGGCCGCCCACCTGGCCGCCGCGGACATCTTCGTCTTCCCCAGCACCACGGACACCTTCGGCCTGGTCCTCCTGGAGGCCATGGCTTGCGGCGTCCCCGTCGCCGCCTACCCGGTAACCGGACCCCAAAACGTGGTCGTCCACGGCAAGACCGGATGGCTGTCCGACGACCTCGGCGAGGCCGTACACCGGGCCCTGCCCCTCTCTCCCCAGACCTGCCGCAGCCACGCCGAAACCTATTCCTGGGAGCGCTGTACCGAGCAATTCCTGGGCAATCTGCATTTGTTGAACATGCATGGCTTGGACGACTGAAATCACAAAGACGAAGCTCCCTCCACAAGTCCGTTACGTTTCGCGAAACGCGACTTCCATCCCCGTGCCTGACACAATCGTAACAAAGTCATCATACTTCTGTAACATTGACCGGGCATAGTGGATACTCTTTCCTTTCACCATCAATCCGCAAACCCCGTGAAAAACCGGAAAGCGACAGGCAATCATCCATGCATACCTTTTCCGAACAAGAAAGTCTGGACCGATTTGAGGAATTGCGCCTGGAGGTTGGCACTCGACCGTGATCATCCCGTGCTTGTCATCCGGGAATTGGCACAACACGACTGAATACCAACCGCGAAGGAGCTCTCCGCATGGAACCAAACCAGATTGAAATCCCGGACAATCCTTATTTGTTGTTGACTCCGGGGCCCTTGTCCACCTCTCACGGGGTGCGTGCCGCCATGCTTCGTGACTGGTGCACCTGGGACGCGGAATACAACGATATTGTCCAGGTTATCCGGAATCGGTTGACCCGGCTGGCCACTCCGGCCTCCGGATACACCACCGTGCTGATGCAGGGCAGCGGGACGTTCAGCGTTGAAGCCTGCCTCGGCACGGTTGTTCCCCGGCACGGCAAGCTGCTGGTCCTGAGCAATGGTCACTACGGTGACCGGATCGCCATGATCGCCAAACGGCTGCCCATTCCTTTCGACGTCTTGGACTTCGGCGACACCGGCCCGCTGGATCTGGAGGACGTCAACATCACGCTCCGAGAGGATCGAGCCATCTCGCACGTGGCCGTGGTCCACTGCGAAACATCCACCGGCATGCTCAACCCCCTTCAGGACGTCGGCGATCTGGTGGTCCGCCACCATCGGTCCCTGATCGTGGACGCCATGAGCAGCTTTGGCGGAATCCCCATGAACGT
>SKYX01000369.1 GCA_007127655.1 Desulfonatronum sp. | reverse complement strand
GCCATAGGTGGCGAACAGATCGCGAACATCGTCTTCCTGGGCGGTAAAAGGCAAATTCCCAACATACAACTTACTTGACATGCGAATAACTCCAAAAAAGGTTGAGGCGGACATTCTGTTTGCCTGAAGCCGGGCACACCCCGGTGTCCAGGAAGAACGGGACTCCGCCGTTGCAAATCGAATTCCAAGTAACTACTCAGATCGGTTTGAGCTGTCAACAAAAACTTTTATTGTCGCAAAAATACTTCTGAAATTCTCTGTTTCGTATATTGGAAAGGTTGGCGAGTTTTGGTTCTGGTAACGTGGCTTTGCGGACTTGAAGAGTCCTGCCGTCACGGCGTTTGAACGTCACGGTGGCCCGTTGTTGAACGGACAATGCGCTCCGCAGTACCCCCGGCCTATATCAGGCTTTCCTCTGGATGGTCAGCAGAGCGGATCGTCTAGGGAAACTTGGGGACGGCTGGTCAGCGTACGGCTTTGGAATAACATTCATCAAGGAGGCAAGGTCATGACGAATTCCGAGATACGATCCATACCCCAGGTTCCTTTTGGTTCAACCGGCGTTTCGGTGACTCGGGTCGGCCTGGGCGGCGAAGGGGTGCTCAGAACCCATGGTCGCGAAGAAGAGGCCCGCAAGGTTATTGAAAAAGCCCTGGACCTTGGAATCGGCTACTACGACACGGCACCAGCATATTCCGGTAGCGAAGACTATCTGGGATCTGTCTGGAAAAGCGGGAAGTTCGATAGAAACTCCATCTTCCAGACCTCCAAGTCAGCCAGCCGCGATTATGACGGTGCCATGCGGGACTTGCGCGAGACTCTGGTCAAGCTGGGTGCGGACCATCTGGATTTGTGGCAGATTCATGATGTCCGGACCATGGGAGATTTCGCGGAGATCGGCGGTTCAGGCGGAGCGCTGCAAGCATTTATCAAGGCCAAGGAATCAGGACTGGTGCGCCATATCGGGGTAACCGGCCACCACGACCCAGAGGTGTTGACCAAGTGCGTTGAGGAATGGCCCCTGGATAGTGTTCTGCTTCCAGTGAACCCGGTGGAAGGGATATTGGGCGGGTTTCTGACCGAGACGCTTCCAGCGGCCAAAAGCAAGGGCATGGCCGTAATTGCCATGAAGGTGCTGGGCGGCGGTCACTATCTGGTTTCGGAGCAGAACCTGACAGCACCAATATATTTGCGCTACGCCCTGTCCCAGCCCGTGGACGTGGTCATCGTCGGTTGCTCGACACCGGCGGAGGTGGCGGAACTGGCCCAGGAGGCACAATCGTTTGTCCCTATGGGCCAGGAAGATCAGCGGGCATTGCTGGAAGTTTTCCGGCCCCAGGCTCGAAGTCTGGCGTTTTACCGGGGCCACTGAGGACAGTACGGAATCTTGATTTCCAATTCCCTGTTTTGTACGCCGATCATCTCCTGGGTTTGTTTGCGCACTGGACCGAGGTGCTTCTTGGCCGACAGCAGTTGCCTAAGCCTTATCCGGCAGATTCGCAGGGCACTTTCTCTTTTGGTTTTTGCAAGGTTCACCCCTTGGGTTCTTTTTCCCTGGCCAGTCGGTCCACAACAATTCTTTGCTCTTCAGATGTTTCGCGCTTACGGATCACGGGCAAAACCTTCAAGTGCCCCTTGGTTTCGCTCCAGAACTTGGCCTTCAGCTTGTCGCGCCTGTCTGTGGGCCTTGTACTCAGAAGCGGGCAATCCTTTGACGTGCAATTCAGAACCCCCTCCCAGTCGCCACCGCAGCAATCGAGGCATTTGAGTGCCAAGCAATCCTTGAGAGTGGCATGCGTCGTTTTCATGTTCGTAACGTTCACTCGTCTACAGAGTTAGCAGAATAGTACTCGCACGAGTCCGGTGCCGGCATTCTGAGCCTTGCCAGTGGCCAAACGTTTCTACGAGTTTGGTTGCTTTTTCGAGGTCAATGCTTTCGACAGTATCCGCAACCTTCAGCAGGCAGACCGCCAGGCCGTCGCGGCGTTGGTTCGAGAGCGTGCGTATGCGGCCATCTTTGCTTGGGGACTTGGCGTAAACTGGAGCATTTCGCGGTTATCGTCAACGCCCAATGCCTCACTGGGTTTGGCTTGGAATCCGAGCATTTTCCAAAAAAACGGATCTCTCATGGGGCCGGTCCGGCAATGGCACATTTGTTCTGAAAACGCCATAACCGCGAAGGTCATTGGGGAGTCGCTGATGCCGTACAAACCTGGGAAGAAAAGGCTGAACGTTTCGGAACTTCCAGGTGGAGACGGGGCTGATACGTTCGGCTTTTGAAGGGGCAACATCGACTTGCTTGCCAAGACGGACCTGTGCGCAAAGAACACTTCCTTGCTCGTCGGTAACCCAGCCAGCCGAATCTAAGGTTCCCAATGTTCATGGAAGAGGCCGTAACAGCATGTCTTGAAAATAGCGTATATTTGAGAAAAATGATGTATTTTGTGTTTTTATTCAGTTTGCAATTTTTGTCGATTGTCTCTTGACGTGCTGGAAGCCCAACTGGATCAGGGTTTGGACTGTACCTGGAATAATGTCGATTATCTAACGGGTTAGCCAAGTTTTTTATAAAAATTAATATATTTCAATATATTGATCTTCACATAAAACAAAATTGATTGGTGCGGAAATGGCCGGAAATGATGGTTGCCCCAAAAAAAGGATGCAGTGTATGAATCGACCCCATGTGCATCCTTTGGCAAAAATCCCTTGATATTCTCGAAAAATCAATAAATCCAATACATGTTCGGACCTTGCTGGCTCCGCTTCAAGCCCATCTGGGGGCCGAAGGATTGACGCTTTCCGCCGATAATGGGTTCGCGGTTTCGTGGATTTCCAGCCGGTACCAGGATGCCATTGAGCAGGCTGTGCGCCAAGTCTCAAACCGGGAAGTTCCGGTGCGCATCTTGTGTGCCGCTCAGGGCGGGGGCAATGGTACTGCGGGACGGGCATCGGAGAGAGTCGCTCTGCAACCGCTGGAAACAAGTGCCCGTGAAGGCTCTGTGCAATCATTGGGGAGCACAGTGGCAATCACCGGCACAACTATTGGCGAAGACGGTCGGATTAAACGCCTCGTGCCGCAACGCGCATACCAGCGTGCCCTGCCCCTGCCCGCCACCGCGTCCTTGCCCATGGCTGCGCCCATGTCCGTGCCCGGGAGTCGGACGATCGGGAGTCGGGCAGAGGGCGGTTTGAATGGTGCCGGATCATGGCGGTATTCATTCAAGGATTTCGTGGTCGGGCCGAGCAACGAGTTGGCCTTTAGCGCAGCCCGGAGCATTTGCCGCCATCAATTGTTTACGGATCAATTCTATGTTTGTTCCGCGCCAGGCCTGGGCAAGACCCACCTGCTTCAAGCCATCGGTCAGGAGCTGTCGGCTACCGGAGGGCAGAAGCAGGGGCGGGTCCGGTTGGCCTACCTCACCGCCGAGGACTTTGCCTGTAGGATGGTCATGGCCTTGAAGCAGCGCGAGATGGAGAGCTTCAAGGCCGGTTTTCGGGATGGAGTGGACGTATTGCTCCTGGAAGACATCCATTTTCTCCAGGGCAAGGAAAAAACTCAGGAAGAATTGCTGGCCACGGTCAAGTCCCTGCGATCCCTCGGGAAAAAGATTGTGTTCACCAGTTCCTTTCTGCCCAAGGAACTGCCCAAGCTGGACAGTCTGCTGGCATCGCAGTTCTGCGACGGGTTCATGGCCGTCATCGAAAAGCCGGACTTTGCAACTCGGATGCGCATCCTGGAAAACAAAGCCCGTGTGTTTCAGGTTCAGATTCCTCATGAAGTGAACGAGTTGTTTGCCAACACCATTCACAGCGATATCCGTCTGCTGGAAAATTGCCTGCAAAACCTGGTGATCAAGGCCCGGCTGATGAACCAACACATCACCCAGGATCTGGCCCTGGGAGTGTTAAAAAATTACGCGCCGACCACGACCAAGCCGGACATGGAGAAGATAACCGCCTTCATTTGCCGCTCGTTCAACCTTTCCCACGACAGCCTGCGGACCAAAAGCCGCAAAAAAGAGTATGTCCTGGCCCGGAATACGATCTTTTATCTGGCCCGCAAGCACACCGAGCTGTCCCTGAAAAACATCGGTGAAGCCTTCAACCGAAAGCATTCCAGCGTGATCAAGGGCATTACCCAGGTGGAGCGGGAGATGTCCCGCCAGAGTACGGTAGGGCGACAGCTGGACCGGTTGATTCAAACCCTGGAAGCCCAGACCGTCGGCCAGAGCACAATCCACTGATCCATTCGCGGCCAACCCGTTAACCTTGGGGCCTCTTGGAAAACGGGAAAAAACTATGTCGACATCTCGCGCCATAAAACTGGCCATTGGTCGCCAGCTTCGCCATTGCCCGTCCGTGTACTGCCTGGGCGTCCGGCGCCACCTCCTGGACTATGCTCCGGTTGAATTGGAGATGATCCGCACTGCGTCCAAAATTTACTACCCCACAATGCTCCTGGCCGAGGCTTTGACCGCTTTGGGCAAGGACATATTCCCCAGTGTCCAGACCATCCGCTACGCTGGGGACAAGATTCTGCAAACCCATCTTTTTCAACTTCTGGGGCTGCCCATGCCCCACACCAGAATATATTATGGTCCGCGCCAAAAAGAGAACATCCTGGACGATTTTGCTTTTCCCTTTGTGTCCAAAATTCCCCGTAAATCCTCCAAAGGGCGGGGTGTCTTCCTGATTCATAACCAGGCCCAACTGCACGACTATCTGCGTCAGGCCCATCCTGCCTATATCCAGGAATATCTTCCCATCCATCGCGACATGCGCGTGGTCATTCTGGGCCGCAAGGTCGTGCATGCCTACTGGAGGAAAGCCAGGGATGAGGATTTTCGGACCAATGTGACTCAAGGCGGGAGCATCATGCTGGCCCCTTTGCCGAAAGAGGCTCTGGAACTGGCCATGCATGCCGCGCGGCAATGTCGTTTTGACCAGGTCGGCTTCGACATCTGTGAATATCAAAACCGATTCTACATCTTCGAAGCCAACATGTCTTTCGGCATGGACGGGTTCAAGGCGGCGGGCCTGGATTTTCGGATCATTCTCCGGGACCTGGTGGAGAGCGATGTCCTGTGAGCGGAGCAGGGGGCGGTTCTTCGAACTGGAACGACGCGAACACCCTCAGGCAAAGCGCCTACCACCTCGTGAACATGAGCCTGGGGCTGGAAACCGAGAATAACTCCGTCAAGGTCGTCAAGCAGCTGCTTGAACATCGTCAAATCTGAACCAGCTTGCACGCCTTTGCAATGAGTGGTACGGAATTGACACTCTATGTCATCAGACATCAGGGATGTTTTGAGACATTCTTGCACTTCCCGGTCTCCCCCGTTAACTCGAAAATGAGTCGATTGATGCCTCTCTCTAGTCCAATCTGGGTACTATCCTGTCTGCTTGGCGCGTCCATCCTCAGCGCATTTCGTCATTGACCTCCTTCAATCATAGAGTCGTCCATGCTCGGCAAGAATGTACCCGCCCCCACCGTCTTTGATCTTCAGGACATCTTTGGCAACGCTCCCATTGGCATTTTCATCTCCACGCCAGAAGGCAAACTCCTCTCAGCCAACCTCGCCATGGCCAGAATGTTCGGCTATGGCTCACCGCAAAAGATGATCGAGTCCGTCACGGACATCGGCAGGCAGGTCTATGCCAACCCGGCCG
>SKYX01000195.1 GCA_007127655.1 Desulfonatronum sp. | reverse complement strand
TGGCCCGTGGCCGGAGTTCCGAAAATTTCGTGAGAAGCCTCGAAATCCCCGCAACGGGATGGTTGAGAAAATACGGACCGACGGGTAATGGATTGTACTTGACCATTGACGAAGGACGGCTACGGAACGAGACCGCCGATTTTCCGAACTTCCGTTTGGTCGCCCTTTTTTCAAGCGCCATCGCGCAATGCTTACGAGTCCCTATCTGGACGGCGGAGACGACATGACGACGACCGAGGATGTACCCACTTCTTTGCAAACCATTCTGGAAAAATACGACACAAGCCGGGACAACCTGATTCCCCTGCTCCAGGAAATTCAGGAACACCTGAACTATCTTGCTCCGGACGCCGTCGCCATGGTGGCCGAACACCTCGACCTTTCGGAAAACGACGTCTACGGGGTGGCCACGTTTTACGCCCAGTTCCGGTTCCATCCACCGGGACGCCACCGGATCAAGATCTGCCAGGGGACGGCCTGCCATGTCCGCGGCGGCGGCATGGTCCTGGATGCCATATCCCGGAAAATCGGCATCGTCCCCGGCGAGACCACTCCGGACGGGAACATCAGCCTGGAGCGCGTGGCCTGTTTCGGCTCCTGCGCCCTGCCGCCGGTGATGGTGGTGGACGAAACGGTCTATGGCCGAATGACTCCCCGGAAATCGGAAAAACTGATCGAGGACCTGGAATGAACTTTGCCGACATTCAGCAACAGGCCAGCCGCAACTGGGAACGCTTTCAAAGCGGAGAAACGCCGCGAATCCTGGTTGGCGCGGCCACCTGCGGCCGGGCCGCCGGAGCCATGGAGGTGATTCGAGCCTTTCGCGAGGCCCAGGCAGCGGAACCGGTCCTGGTGCCTGTAGAGATTCAAGAAGTGGGCTGTCTGGGCATGTGCTTCGCCGAACCTCTGGTGGAGATCCGCGGACCGAAAGGGGACCGGATACTCTACGAAAGCGTCACCCCGGCCATGGTTCCCGACCTGGTGCAGGAACATCTGCGCCAGGGCCGTCCGATTTCGAGAAACGCCCTTTGCCGGATGCCGGACGGACAACAAGGCGAGCTTCTGGACGAAATCCCATTGTTCACCGACCTGCCCATGATCCACCACCAACTCCGGGTGGTCGTCCGCAACTGCGGATTCATCGATCCCTCGGATATCGACCATTATATCGCCCGGGGAGGATATTCCGGTATTGCCCGGGCCATGGAGATGGGCCCGGATGCGGTCATCGAGGACGTCAAGCTTTCCGGACTGCGCGGCAGGGGCGGGGCCGGCTTTCCCACGGGTCTGAAATGGGGCTTCGCCCGCAAAGCTCAGGGGGACGTGAAGTACGTGATCTGTAACGCGGACGAGGGCGATCCCGGAGCATTCATGGACCGCTCCGTGCTGGAGGGCGACCCGCACGCCGTGCTGGAAGGGCTGCTCATCGCCGGATACGCCGTCGGTGCAAACCATGGCTACGTCTACTGCCGGGCCGAATATCCCCTGGCCCTGGAACGGCTGCGCACGGCCATCGACCAGATGCGGAACAAGGGTTTTCTGGGCGAAAACATCCTCGGCTCCGGCTTCGCCTTTGACGTGACCATCAAGATGGGCGCCGGGGCCTTTGTCTGCGGCGAAGAGACCTCCCTGATGCAGAGCATCGAGGGACGCCGGGGCATGCCCCGCTCCCGGCCGCCTTTCCCGGCCAACGCCGGGCTGTTTGGCAAACCCACGAACATCAACAACGTGGAAACCCTGGCCGCGGTTTCGGCGATCCTGGAAAAGGGCGGCGCGTGGTACGCCGGGATCGGCACGGAAAAAAGCAAAGGCACCAAGACGTTCTCCCTGGCCGGGAAGATCACCCGCACCGGACTGATCGAGGTCCCCATGGGCATCAGTCTGCGGACCATCATCGAGGACATCGGCGGCGGAGTCCTGGACGGCAAGGGCTTCAAGGCCGTGCAGACCGGAGGCCCTTCCGGGGGATGCGTATCCGCGGAACACTACGACCTGCCCGTGGACTACGAGCACCTGGCCCAGGTGGGATCGATCATGGGTTCCGGTGGAATGATCGTCATTGACGAGGAATCGTGCATGGTGGACGTGGCCAAGTATTTTCTTGGCTTCACCGAAAACGAATCCTGCGGAAAATGCGTGCCCTGCCGAATGGGTACCCAGCATCTGCTGCGCCTGCTCACCGGGATAACCGAAGGCAAAGGCTCGGAGGACGACCTGGAGACCATCCGCAAGATCGGCGATACGTTGAAAAAGGCCTCCCTCTGCGGCCTGGGCCAGACCGCCCCCAATCCGGCCCTGACCACCCTGGACGCCTTCATGGGCGAATACCTGGCCCATATCCGGGACCACAAATGCCCGGCCGGAGTCTGCAAGGCCCTGATCAGCTTTTCCATCGATCCCAAGGCCTGCACCGGTTGCATGGCCTGCGCCAAGGTCTGCCCCGTGGAGGCCGTCTCCGGAACCAAAAAGCAGCCCCACGCCATTGACCCGCAAACCTGCATCCGCTGTGGGGCCTGCCGCGGGGCCTGCAAGTTCGGCGCGGTGCGGGTGGAGTAGTTCGATGAACTCGCTGAACCATGAAGCCATATACGTGGATATGGTCAAGGATATCGTCCTGTCCAGGGTGGATCGGAGCAAAGTGACGGTATTTCTTTTCGGATCCCGGGCGCGAGGCGATCACGCGCCCAGGGCGGACGTGGATGTCGGTTTTCTCGCGGATAAAAGGCTCCCCCCAAGGGTAATGCATGGAATCCGCAATGCTCTTGAAGACTCCATCGTGCCACTGCATGTCGATCTTGTGGATTTCTCGGAAAAAGAACCTCAACTTCGCGAGTCCGCGTTTCGCGACAAGACGATATGGAACAGCCCGACATCCTTGAATTGAAACTGCGCAGTCTCGATCAAGCCTTGCAGGGGTTCGATCTGGCGTTGCGGATCAATGACGCCGAGTTTGCCGGCATTGAACAGGAAACCATCCAGTGCGGGAAAATTCAAAAATTTGAAGTCTGTGTGGAACTGTTCTGGAAAGCCATGAAAAAATATCTTCACGGCATCCACGGTATTGACGCGGTTTCCCCGAAAATGGTCATCAAGCAACTCTACCAAACCCGATACATCGACGAGCACACTTACGAGTTGCTGATCGCCATGATCAACGATCGAAACCGGCTCAGTCACGTCTATGACGAAGTCGGCTTCCAGGAAATATATCAACGCCTGAACATGTATCTGAACGCAATGCGGTTGGTGATGCTCAAGGTCTGCTGAATGACTCTTGTCGTGAGAAAAAGCAAGGAATATAAATGGGATCAATCAACCTGACCATTGACGGCAAGCCCGTGGCCGTGGAGCCCGGGGCCACCGTGCTGGATGCGGCGCGACTGTTGGGCGTGGCTGTTCCGACCATTTGCGACCATAGGGACCTGAGCCCATACGGGGCCTGTCGGATGTGCATCGTGGAAATCGAGGGCGTGCGCGGCTTCCCGACCTCCTGTACCACGCCGGCGGGCGAGGGCATGCAGGTACGGACATCATCGCCGGAACTGGAGACGCTGCGCAAGCGAACCCTGGAGCTGATGCTTTCCGGGCACCCCAACAGTTGCCTGGTCTGTCCGCACCGGGAGGCCTGCGAATCCATGCGGCCCAAGGCCACCAAGGCCGGGAGAAGTACGCGCTGCGGGTTTTGCAGCAACAAGGAAGAATGCGACATCCGGACCATGGCCCTGGAAGCCGGGAGTCGCGACCTGAACCTGCCCACGCTCTACGCCGCGCACAACCTGGAACGCGGTGACCCGTTCATGGACAGGGACTACAACCTGTGCATCCTCTGCGCCCGGTGCTGGCGGATCTGCGAGAAGATCCACGGCAAGCCGGCCATCAGCATCATCAACCGGGGCAAGGACGCCCGGGTGGGCACAGCCTTTCACAAAAGCCACGTCCATTCCGGCTGCACCTTCTGCGGCTCCTGCATCGATATCTGTCCCACTGGAACCCTCACGGACCGCTTTGCCCGCTGGTACGGCAAGCCGGACGCCAAGACACCCTCCGCCTGCCTGCTCTGCCCCGAAGGCTGCTCCTTCATCGCCCAGGCCCGTTCCGGCCAGTTTATCGCCGCGACCATGACCGCGTTCCAGCCCGAGGCCAGCCTCTGCGCCCTGGGCCGGTTCGGGATGGCCCAGATCATCAACGCCCCAACCCGCCTGCTCCGGCCGGCCATCCGGGAAAACGGCGAGGCCTTTACCGTGGACTGGGACACCGCCCTGGATACCACGGCCAGCGCCCTGAAACGGCATGCCGGACGCGTCGGCGTCCTGATCAGCGCGGCCACGTCCAGGGAGGAACAGCACCTCTACGCGCGACTCGCCGCCGGACTCAACGGCCGCCTCGCCGTTGTCCCAACCCTGCCCGCCGGTCAGAACGCGCCCCTGCCGGAGTGGCTGGCGGACATCCAGAGCGGGAAGATCACGGCCCTGATTCTGGGCGGGGACTTCCTGGACCCGGAGATGACGGACGGCCTGGATTTTCTGGTGATCGTCGACGGCCTGCCGACCCGTGTCCAGGACAAAGCCAACGCCGTGCTGCCCGCGGCCCTGCTGGCGGAGAGCGCCGGAACCCTGCGCACCGCCGCCGGGGAGGTCAAGCCCCTGGCCCGAGTCAGCCGGGCTCCGGGCCAGGCTCGGCCGGAATGGGAGATCGCCCGGGACATCGGTCTCCGACTGGAGCTCCAGGGATTCCAGTTCACCACGCTGGACCAAGTCACGGTGCTGATCCTGGACGACGTCCCACCCACGCCGTTCCCGGGCAATCCCCGCCAGGATGTCTTCACCCTCCCGGCCACGTACCGCGGCCACCTCCTGGCGGACATTGTCCCGGCCCTGACCGCCTTCGGCTTGCCGACCACGCTCAGCCCATCGCTGGACGACCAGCCGACCGAAGGCTTCGAGCTGCTGGAAACCCGGGAACTGGTCCCGAACATGTACCTCCTGCGGATCCATGCCCCCCAGGTGGCCGCCCACGCCAGGCCCGGCCAGTTCGTGATCCTGATGGCCAGGGAAACCTCGGAGCGGACCCCGTTCACCCTGGCGGACTGGGACGCAACGGCCGGGACCATCACCCTGATCATCGAGGAAGTGGGTCGCTCCAGCCGGGAGCTGATCTCCCTGCCCCTGGGCGCGCGGCTGGCCCATGTCAGCGGCCCCCTGGGCCAGGCCTTTCCCATCGAACACAAGGGAACGGTGGTTCTGGGCGGCGGGTGCTACGGCATCGGGGCCATCCTGCCCCTGGCTCGGGCCCTGAAGGAAGTCGGAAACCGGGTGATCAGCGTCATCGAAGGCTCCAGCGCCTACCTGCTCTACTGGGAGGACGAGGTGCGCGCCGTGAGCGACGAACTGCGCATCGCCACCAAGGACGGCACACAAGGGACCTACGGAGGCGTCCAGGAAGTTTTCCAGGAGATTCGGGAACAGGAAAAGACCCGAAACGCGTCCATCGACATGATCGTTGCCGTGGGCTGCACCTTCATGATGCGCATGGTCTCCGAGCTGACCAAACCCTGGGCCGTACCCACCTTCGTGGCCCTGAACCCGATCATGGTCGACGGCACGGGCATGTGCGGTGCCTGCCGGGTCTCCATCCACGACGAAACCAGATTCGCCTGCATCGACGGCCCGTTCTTCGA
>SKYX01000370.1 GCA_007127655.1 Desulfonatronum sp. | reverse complement strand
TCCCTGATGGAAGCCGTTGCCGACGAGGTTCGCCGCAAGCATGAGGAAGTCCGAAAATAAACTCAAGGAGCGAATGGAAGAAGAAACCAGAAAAGCGAGGTGGACCTGGACGAAACAATGAGCAGCCAGGAGAAACCTCGCTTAATCATTGTCGCCGATCCCAACGGCACAGGAAAGACCTCCATCACGGAGCAACTCTTGATGCACCAGTGGATGTCGGGTTGCGTCTACATCAACCCGGACCTGATCGTTCGAGATGAATTCGGAGATTGGAACTGCCGAGACAATGTTTTGAAAGCCGCGCAACGGGCCTACGAACTGCGGGCAACATGCCTGCGTGACAGGGTGAGTCTCGCTTTCGAGACAGTCCTCTCCACCGGGAACGAGATCGACGTCATTCAGCAGGCGATCCAGGCCGGTTTTTTCGCATGTCTGTTCTTCATTGGCACGGATGATCCGAGCATCAACGCGAAACGTGTTGCCAGGCGAGTTATGGCTGGCGGACAAGATGTGCCCATTTCCAAAATCACAGCTACGCTGATTGTGCTCCATGGTTCTCCCCCAGAATCGTGCACATGCACGGGCACGGGGACGAAAACAGACCAGAGAATTCCTCAATGCCGAGGCTCTGTGAACATTCGACGGGTTTCCCGTGAAAAGGCTACTGGTCCTCTCGTTCGCAGGCCATTGCCTGTTCGTCGGGAAACGGATAAGATTTCATGCTTGGCACGCCACAAGGGGAAACGCTCTTGTGGCTTTTTTTACCCGGAACAGCGGTCACGGACTCTCCGGAGTGACGTGACTCTCAGAAGGATCGCTATGACCACCGAAACCATCCAGGCCGGCAGCTCGGTCGAATCGGCATGTCGCAAATGCAAAACCGTCACGGATCACCATGTGGTGGTCATGATCGACGAAAAAATCGGCAAGGTGCAATGCAAGGTGTGTGGGGGAAAACACGCTCACCGCCCTCCCAAGGCGGCCCCTGCTCCCAAGGCAGCCGCCCAGCCCAAAGCACCGGCCGAGAAAAAGCCCAGGGCCTCAGCGGCCAAGAAACCCGCGGCCCCCAAAAAGCCCTCCCCCGAGGTTCTGGCCCTCTGGGAGAGCAAAGTTGCCTCCACGGCTCCGGGGGACGTTAAACCCTACGCCATGGCCGCCGATTTTGAGGACGGCGACGTGATCAGTCACTCGGTTTTCGGCCCGGGGTTCGTCCAACGGTTCATCAAGCCGAACATGATCGAAGTCCTGTTCGAGGATGGCCTGAAGATGCTGCGGTGTTGCGCCGAGGCCCCTGGGTCGTCCTAACCGACGGCTAGGAGGCTTCCGCCCTCGGCGTTACCGCCGTTCTCACACCTTATGTCACCCGTCAGCGACCCTTCCGTCCCGCTCCCTGCACGCGTTACCGAGAAGAATCCCTCACGGAGCCTCCAAGAAAAACTCGCGGGCGGCCCTGTTGAGCCGTCGCCTCCCTACGATCCGGCCTCCTCTAGAAAAATTCTCACGGTTCTGTGGGTCCTGCTTTTCGCCACCTGGAGCCAGTTCATGATCGTGGCTCCGCTCTTGCCCCGGATCAGCGTCCGTCTGGACGTTCCGGAGGTCCACCTGGGCTGGCTGATTTCGGGATACGCGATCTCCCTGGGTGTCTGCACCCTGGCCTGGGGGCCGGTCTCTGACCGGCTCGGTCGAAAGCGATTGTTGATGCTGGCCAGCGCCCTGATGGCTCTGGTGCTCTTCGCCCACTGGTGGGCCCACTCTTATTCGGCCATGCTCCTGATGCGGATCCTGGCCGGGGCAGTGGGCGGAGCCCTGACCACCGGGACCCTGGCCGCTGTGGGCGACTACATTCCCCCGTCTCACCGTGGATGGGCCACAGGTTGGATCATCAGCGGCTTCGCCGCCGGGCAGATTTTCGGTGTCCCGGCCGGGGCGTTCCTCTCCGGGGCCATGGACGACCGCCTGCCCTTTGTCGCGCTGGGATTGCTCATGGCCGGAGCGGGCTGGCTGGCTTGGCGCTGGGTGCCGACCCTACCGCCTACTCCGTCGATCTCCTGGCCGATAATGTTCAGGGACATGCGCCGACACCTGGCTTCGCCCAGGTTGCTTGCCGGGTGTGGTGTGGGGGTCTGCCTCTTCGGAGGCATGGGACTTTTCATCCCGTTCTTTCCTCTGTGGATGGAGCAGGCCTTGTCCATGACCACCCAGCAGGTGGCCTGGGTCTTTTCCGCCGGTGGAGTGGCCGTGGTTGTCAGCAGCGTACTCCTGGGACGCCTCTCGGACCGGATCGGGCGCTACGGCCTGATTGCCCTCGGCTCCCTGGGTGCGGGGCTGTTCATGCTCGTCAGTCCGCTGTTGATCCACTGGCCCGGCGGGGCGTTCCTGCTCTTCCCCTTGATCATGGGCTGCGCCGCGGCCCGGGGCAGCGCCTTCCGGGCCCTGCAAACAGAACTGGTCCCCGCCGGGGAGCTGGGCCGCTACCTCAGCCTGTCCGCGACCTTCGAAAATTTTGGCTACGCCGCGGGCAGCGCCCTGGCAGGCTGGTTCTACGTCGCCTTCGGCTTCTCCGCCATCGCGGCGGCCTCGGCAATGACCGGTCTGATCGTCCTTGTGCTCGTCCGCGGCTTCCTGCGGCCCCGGTGAGTCTGGCGGGTGAATCTGGCGGATGAACCTGGCAGGTGAATCTGACGGATGAGCCTGCTGGAAGAATCTTTCGGAAGGGCCTGTCGGAGCGCGTTTTCACCGATCGCGGCGCGTTGACGATGGTGTTGAATATTCGCCCCGTTCAGGTTAACCATGCCGATGCACGATAGGATGATTTGGACGGCTTAGCGTATATCGAGCCTTCCCCCTGCCCCTCGAAACGGCATCAGAACCAGGAGTTAAGGAGCGATCCATGGACGACGCATCACGAAGCGGCGGCATATATCACGAAATGGAACAAGAAGCCGAGGAACAACGCCGTGACCGTAAATGGCACGTGGTCAGGGATTTGGTCCGCCAAGCCTGGACCGAGGCGCCCGCGTTCAAGGCCAGGCTGGAGAGCGCGGGACTGACCCCGGACGACATCCGGTCCCCGCAAGACTGGCCGCGCATTCCCGTGCTGCGCAAGAAGCAGTTGATCGATCTGCAACGCTCCGGACCGCGCTTGGGCGGGCTGTTGACCACGGATCTGGGCGATCTACGCCGCCTCTACTTCTCCCCCGGCCCCATCGCCGACCCGGAGGGTTGCGGCCGGGATTTCTGGGGCTGGGCCGAGGCGTTCTATGCCGCGGGGTTTCGCAAATCCGACTTGGTCCAGATGACCTTCGGCTACCACCTCACCCCGGCCGGCCTGATGCTGGAGGAGCCTTTGCGCGAACTGGGCTGCGCCGTGATCCCGGCTGGACCGGGCAACACCATGCAGCAGGTGGAGATCCTGACCACCTGGCCGGTGACCGGGTTCGTGGGAATGGCCAGTTTTTTGAAGATCATCCGGGACAAGGCCGTGGGGCAGGGCAGGGATCCGCGTCGGGATTTTCAGCTCAAAACCGCCTTCGTGGCCGCGGAGCGGCTGACCGAATCCGTGCGCCAGGATCTGGAAAGCAGCTTCGACATGCTGGTCCGCCAGGGCTACGGCACCGCAGACCTGGGCTGTATTGCCTACGAGTGTCCGTCCCTTGGGGGGATGCACCTGTCCTCGCGCTGTCTGGTGGAAATCTGCGACCTGAAAACCGGCGAACCGCTTCCGGCCGGCGAGATCGGCGAGGTGGTCGTCACCCCGTTCAATCCCGTGTATCCACTGATCCGCTTCGCCACCGGCGACCTCTCCCGGCTGGTCACCGAACTCTGCGCCTGCGGACGCACCGCCCCCAAGCTGGCCGGTATCCTTGGCCGAGCCGACGACACGGCCAAGGTCAAGGGCCAGTTCATCTATCCGCACCAGGTGGCCCAGGCCATGTGCCGAATCCCTCCCGTGGCCCGGTGGCAGGTGGTGCTTTCCAATCCCAAGGGCAAGGATCGTCTGGAACTGCGGGTGGAACTCAGTGAAGCCGTGGAGTCGGAAAAGATCCAGGCCGTGTTCCAGGAAGGGTTGAAGCTGCGCCCGGAAGTAAGCATTCTTGGCGACGGAGAAAGGCTGGACGAAAATGCTCCGCCGTTGGTGGATGAACGGACGTACGACGACGGAAAGTAGAGCGTCGTCAGCACCCGAAATCCCACCGGAAGCAGGTGCTTGCCAGACGAATTTTACCGATCTAGGAACTCCCGAACCGGTTTTCCTTTGAGGAGAAATGTATGGATGACGCCGCCAACCTGACCAGTTTCGCCTCGGTCATGCTCATCTTTATTTCCGCTGCCTTCACGGACAACATTCTTTTGACCCGCTTCCTGGGCATGTGCTCGGTACTGGGGGTGTCCAAGAAGGTGGATACCAGCCTGGGACTGGGGGCGGCGGTGATTTTCGTGACCACCTGCACCTCGGGGCTGAATTATCTTGTCTATCGGTATCTGCTCGTACCCCTGGAGTTGGAGTATCTGCGGCTGATCGTGTTCATCGTGGTCATCGCCGCGTTTGTCCAGTTCGTGGAAATGGTCGTGGAACGCATCTCCGAGGGGCTCTACAACGCCTTGGGGATCTTTCTGCCGTTGATCACGGTCAACTGCGCCATCCTCGGCGTCTCGCTGTTCATGCTGGGCACGCCCTACAACCTGCTCCAGACCCTGGCCTACGGGGCCGGAGCCGGGACGGGCTGGGCCTTGGCCATCGCCATCATCGGCGGCATCCGCGAGAAGATCAACGAACAAGCCCTGCCGCGCGGACTGGCTGGACCGGGGATCACCCTGATCGTCATCGGAATCATGTCCCTGGCCTTTGTCGGCTTTTCCGGCATGATCCGGATTTAGCGGCGACATCCAAAACTGAAACGGCGCCACGTAAGCGGCGCTTTCTCCCAACCTCCATCCACACGACGTTCCATGCTCGCTTCCATCGGTCTCGCCATCGGCTTTCTGGCCATTCTGACCCTCCTGCTGGCCATTCTGCTGGTCTTCGCCGAACGCCGCATCCTGAACTACGGTCCCTGCACCCTGGACATCAACGACGGCAAGAAAAGTTTGACCGTCACCGGCGGCTCCTCCCTGCTTTCCAGCCTGGCTGAAAACGACATCTTCATCCCCTCGGCCTGCGGCGGTCGAGGCAGTTGTGCGTACTGCAAGGTCCAGGTCCTGGACGGCGGCGGGATGGTCGGCCCGGTGGAAGAGCCCTACCTGACCCCTGAGGATATCAAGGCCAACGTCCGGCTGTCCTGCCAGGTCAAAGTCCGCCGGGACATTACGTTGGCCATCCCGGACGAACTGTTCCTGGCCAAGCGCTTTCAGGGTAAGCTGGTTCACAAGCGCAAGCTGACTTACGACATGGTGGAGTTGCGTATTGCCTTGAACAATCCGGAATCCATCGAGTTCGCCGCTGGCCAGTACATCCAGCTTGAATCTCAGGAGTACGCGGGCCGCGACGCGGTCATGCGCGCCTACTCCATCTCCTCCATCCCCTCGGACAACCGCCACGTGGAGGTGATCATCCGCAAAGTGCCGGAAGGGATCTGCACCACCTGGGTCTTCGACCATCTCCAGGAGGGCCAGGATGTTTACCTGAGCGGACCCTTCGGCGACTTCAAGCTCTCCGACTCCAAGGCACCGGCTGTTTTTCTGGCTGGAGGCAGCGGCATGGCCCCGATCTGGAGCATTCTGCGTGACATGCGCGAACGCGGCGACGACCGTGAGGCGATCTACTTTTTCAGCGGACGCAACCAGGACGACCTGTTCTTCACCGAAGAACTCTTCGCCCTGGAAAAGGAGTTGCCTAACTTCAGCTATGTGCCCTGCCTGACCAGGGAAGATCCCGATTCCGACTGGAAGGGCGAACGCGGCCGCATCCCCGCGGTCCTGCCCAAGTACATTCCCGACACCACTGCCTACGAAGCCTACCTCTGCGGCTCCTCTAACCTTATCGACGCCTGCGTCGACGCCATGAAACAGCGTGGCCTCCAGGAACCGAACATTTTCTACGACAAGTTCGAGTAGAATAGATCGCCGCGTACATCCCCACCGAACCCTCCTCAAGCCGAAGCATTTCGCGGAAGCACGCTCCGCTCTCGCCCCTTTTTTGGGCCATTCGACGTGCCCCTTACGACGGACCCCAACTCCTGCTTGACACAATCCTTACTCGCCGTTTCGGGACAGTGGTTGACATGGCCTTGAGACGGAGTCTAACAACTCCCAGCTATTCGTTGACAACCTCGAAACCGAGGATTTTGTTGCGCTAGCTCCCGTGCCAAGGCTCTCCGCTGAACGGGAAAACTTCGGCACGGCGTTGGCAACGTACCCTGAATGATTTTTTTCCTTGCCCCTACTGTTCAACGGAGAAGACCTCCATGTACCGACTGTTCATCGCCGTCCTGGTTTTTTTCGCCCTGTGTCTCTCACTAGCTCCGCAACCATCCCTGGCTTCCGCGGACGTGCAGCTACCAAAATCAAACTTTCAACAGCCGGTACCGCCTCCCGTCCACGATTTCGGCGACAACGATCCCAACGTCATCGTGGCACTGGGAGACAGCATCACCGCCGGGTACCCTTTCGTTACCTGGGAAGAGACGTACCCGGCTCAACTGCAAGCATTGATTGGAAGAACGGTAATTAATGGAGGTTCCGGAGGAGCGCGCGCCTATGATGGCGTGCGGGTCACGGATTATTTCCTGCGGCGTTTCAAACCTGGTTACGTACTTATCATGTACGGCGCCAATGACGTCATGGAGCGATCCCCCCAGGAGATTACCAACGATTTACTGACCATTGCCTGGAAGACTACGGAAAACAAATCCATACCTATCATGTCCACGGTCACTCCGGTGAGCGGCCCGAAAATCGGCAGAAAAAACTTCATTCTCAACCTGAACGAAATCATCAAAGCCAGAGCTGCTGAATTCGGTTATCCCGTGGCCGACGTGGCTGCGGACTTCGGCTGGGAAGGCCAATACCTGCTTCCCGACGGACTGCACCCCAACAGCGCCGGCTTTGGAGTCATTGCCCAGAGCTTTTATGAGAAAATTCTCGAGATCGAGAACCAAAACAACGGTGGAGGCGGTGGAGGCGGCTGCACCATTGTCGCTCATGACCGACCCACTGGAGATTGGTTGATCGTGCTGGCGGGCTTGTTTGCGCTTTTCCTCCTTGGCCGTCGTGGTCGAAATACTCATCCGGCGAAAAACGCCGAAGTGATCACTGGCCTAACGCAATAAGTAAATGCCCTGAAGGGCGACCAAGCCGACGACGAGGATAACGCGAACACATCCAAAAGAGCAGGTATTTCCGGAGATTTTTCGCCTTCAGGCCAACGACATGGTCATCCAGGCCGGGAGTTTCCGCCAGGCTGTGCGCATTTCCCTACGGATACGCAAGGCTTGCGGCTCGTGCATGGCCAGCAGGGTCCAGAAGTCTGGGCCATGGTTCATGATTCGGGTGTGGCAGAGTTCGTGGATCAGGACGTAGCGGGCCCAGGGGCGAGGCAGGAAGAGCAGTTTGCAGTTCAAGTTGATGCGCCCGTGGTGCGAGCAGCTTCCCCAGCGACTTCGCTGATCGCGAATCGTGACCCGGGAAAAGGGCATCCGCAGATCATGCGCCAGTTCGGCCAGCCAGGTCGGCAGCACGGCTGTGGCCTTGGTGCGAATCCAGGCTCGAAGCGCTTGGGCACGATCTTTGGATTGACCCGACTCCGGCCCGCAAACCTGAAGCACGCCTTGGGTCGCGACGCGCACCCGGGTCGAAGAAGGAGCTTGATTCGGGTCAGGATCGGCATAGCGGACATCCCACCGTTCATTTATTACTGGAAGATGAATGCACCCTGGCAAGGCGAGAACCTCGGCTTGCGCTGCGCTCTCCCGATGCGCGAAACGTTGCATGTGGCGAGCGATCCAGCGGGATCTGGTCTGGATCAGTCGCTCCAAATCCTCGCGGAGTGGTACCGCTCCGGCGGGTACGATCACCACCATACCATCCGCGGCTGACAGTCTGAGCCGGATTCTTCGGGCGCGATTGGACTCCTGAATTCGGTATGGGCAGGACAGTCCGTCGGCCAGTTCAACGCGCTGCATGCTCCACACTATAGCCCAGCCCGCTCCAGGTGTCATGGCAGGAATTCCGGATCGCGACTCGAGCTGTCCTGCTTGCCTTCGATTCCCTTCCGGCTCCCCTTGCTTCACTATTCACGGTTCCGTATTCTCCTTGCAAGCAAGACGCGATAACCCTTGATCTCAGCTTCTTCCATCGATCATTCAAAGCGAGGACCCATGCCCGCATTCCAGCTTCATTTTCGATTTGCCGTGTTCATGTTTTTCATTTTGTCCCTTGCCGCTCCCCAGTCTTCCGGAGCGGAGACGGCTTGGCGACATGGATTAGCCCTGCATTATGACTTGAAATATCCGCCTGATTTTACCCACTTCGAATATGTTAATCCGGAAGCTCCCAAGGGCGGAGAATTGCGGCTCGCAGGAATCGGGACCTTTGACAGCCTAAATCCCTTTATCTTGCGCGGCACGCCTCCTTTGGGCATTGGGATGATCTTCGAGACTTTGACGGAGCGGTCCCAGGACGAGCCGTTTTCCGAGTACGGCCTGATCGCCGAGAGCATGCTGATTCCGGAGGACCACTCATGGGTGGCCTTCACCCTGCGGGAGGAAGCCCGGTTCCATGACGGCTCGCCCATCACGGTTGAAGACGTCGTTTTCACCTTGCATCTGCTTCAGACCAAAGGTCATCCGTTCTACCGGGCCTATTACGCCAACGTGGCCTTGGCGGAAGAAATCGGCCCTCGGCAGGTCCGCTTTTCCTTCGGGGAAGCGGTGAACCGCGAACTGCCTCTGATCATCGGCCAGATGCCCGTTCTGTCCAAAGCGTACTGGGAGAATCGGGACTTTGAACGCACGACCCTGGACATCCCCTTGGGCAGCGGCCCGTACCGCATCGCCAGAGTTGAGCCCGGGCGATCCATCACCTATCAACGGGTGGAGGATCACTGGGCTGCGGACCTGCCAGTGAACCGCGGTCGGCACAACTTCGACGTGATGCGCTACGACTATTACCGGGACGTGAACGTGGCCCTGGAGGCCTTCAAGGCCGGGCAGTACGACTTCCGGCAGGAAAATGTGGCCCGGAACTGGGCCACGGGGTATGACGGACCGGCCCTGCGCCAGGGCCGGATCGTGATGGCGGAGATTCCCCACGAACTGCCCACGGGCATGCAGGGCTTTGTGTTCAACACCCGCCGACCGATGTTTCGCGATCCTCTGGTCCGGGAGGCCCTGGCCGAGGTTTTTGACTTCGAATGGTCCAACGCCAACCTTTTCCATGGCGCGTACACCCGGACCGCGAGCTACTTTTCCAACTCCGAACTGGCCTTCACCGGCCTGCCATCCCCGGAGGAACTGGCCCTGCTGGAGCCTCACCGGGACATTCTGCCGAAAGAAGTATTCTCCTCCGAGTTTCAGCCTTCGGTCTCGGACGGGTCCGGGAACATCCGCGAGAATCTCCGTCGGGCCTTGGACCTTCTGGAACAGGCTGGCTGGACCATCTCCGGCCGGGATCGCAAACTGCGCAACATTTCCAGCGGGGAGGCTCTGGAGTTCGAGATTTTGCTCAACGACTCGGTCTTTGAACGGGTTTGCCTGCCATACGCCCGCAACCTTGAACGGCTGGGCATCACCGCCCGGGTGCGCACCGTGGACGCCACCCAGTACCAGAACCGGATGAACGACTTCGACTTCGACATGACCGTGGGCTTGTTCCCGCAATCCCTGTCGCCGGGCAACGAGCAGCGTGACTTCTGGACCTCCGCGGCGGCGGCTACGCCTGGCTCCAGGAACATCGCCGGGGTCCGTGATCCAGTGGTGGACGAACTGGTGGATCTGGTCATCGCCGCGCCGGCTCGAGACAGTCTGATCACCCGCACCCGGGCTCTGGACAGGGTGCTGCTCCACGGCCACTACGTGGTCCCGCACTGGCATTCACGGGAATTCCGCGTAGCCTACTGGGACAAGTTCGCCCGACCGGAGATCAACCCCAGATACGGACTGGCCTTGGACGCCTGGTGGGTGAAGTAGCCTGCCCTAGGCTTTGATTCAGCAAACCCACAGGACCATCGTAACCGCCGTTCGCCGGAAGACACGCCGTGACCGCCTACATCCTGCGCCGCCTGCTGCTCATGATTCCCACGTTGCTGGGGATCATGATCCTGAATTTTATCATTATTCAGGCCGCGCCTGGCGGTCCGGTGGAGCGGGTGGTCGCGCAACTGCGCGGCCATGACGTCACGGCCACGGGGCGCATTGCTGGCACGGACCGGGGCGAGATGCAAGCCGCCCACCTTTCGGAAACGGACCAATCCCGGTATCGCGGGGCCCAGGGCATCGATCCGGAACTGATCGCGGAACTGGAGCGGATGTACGGTTTCGACCAGCCCCCGGCGGCCCGGTTCGTCCAGATGATGGGCAACTATCTGCGTTTCGACTTCGGCCAGAGCTTTTACCGCGACCAATCCGTCGTATCGCTGATCCTCCAAAAAATGCCCGTGTCCATCTCCCTGGGACTGTGGACGACCCTGCTGGTCTACGCCATTTCCATTCCCCTGGGTATTCGCAAGGCCGTCAGGGACGGTTCCGCCTTCGACGTGGCCACCAGCGCCGTCGTGGTGGTGGGCTACGCCATTCCCGGCTTTTTGTTCGCCGTGCTGCTGATCGTGCTGTTCGCCGGAGGCAGTTTTCTGGACCTTTTTCCTCTGCGCGGACTTGCATCGGAGAACTGGCATGAGCTGAGCTGGCCCATGCGTATCCTGGATTATTTCTGGCACTTGACCCTGCCTGTGACCGCCATGGTCATTGGAGGATTCGCTGGCCTGACCATGCTCACCAAAAATTCCTTCCTGGAAGAAATCAACAAGCAGTACGTGATCACGGCCCGCTCCAAGGGTCTCACGGAACGGCGGGTGCTCTACGGCCATGTGTTTCGCAACGCCATGCTCATCGTGGTCGCCGGTTTTCCCAGCGCCTTCATCGGCATCCTGTTTACCAGCGCCCTGCTCATCGAGGTGATTTTTTCCCTGGACGGACTTGGCCTTCTGGGCTTCGAAGCGGCCATAAACCGGGATTATCCGGTGATGTTCGGGACCCTGTACATTTTTACCCTGCTGGGGCTTCTGCTCAATCTTGTAGGCGACCTGATGTACACCCTGATCGACCCACGGATCGACTTCGAATCACGGGGGTGATCCCTTGCCTCGTCAGCTCAACACCTGATCAACCCAAAGCCCGATCTACTCAGCACTGAATCAGCTCGGGTTCTTGGCGCGGGCAAACATGGCCAGGGCCATGGCTCCTGCCTGGGCCACGTTCAGAGACTGCATCTCTCCCGGCATGGGGATGAACAATTTGCGGTCGCACCGTTTGAGGACGTTGGGCCGAATGCCCTTGTCCTCGTTGCCCACCACCAGCACGGCCGGAAAGGTCGGGTTGAACGAGAACAGATTTTCCGCGTCAACGCCGACCACCGTGCCGTACACCGTACAGCCCTGATCCACGCAGTATTCCAGGCTTCTGGCCATATTGGTCACATGGGCGATTGGTAGCCGGTTCAGCGCTCCTGCACTGGCTTTGGCTGCCACGGCTCCGGGAAAAGCGGTTCGATTTTTGGGCAGAATGATTCCCGCTCCGCCCAAGGCAACCATGGTCCTGGCCAGAGTCCCAAGGTTTCCGGGATCCTGGACCTGGTCCAAGGCCAGGACCAGAGGCAGGGGAGCCGTCACGGCCCGCTCCAGGACCGCGGCCATGTTCGTGAAGCCCGGCTGGAATATCCGTGCCAACACCCCCTGATGGTTCCCGGAATGAATGCGCCGCAATTCTACATCAGAGACCTTACGATAGCGGACTTTTTGGCTCTTGCAGACGTCCACGATGCGTTCCAAGGCATGCGACCTGACGCCGTCCTGGATATAAACCAAGTCCACCTGTTCCGGTTTGGAAAACAAGACCTCTTGGACAGGTTTTCGTCCCACGGTCCAACAGCCACGATCTTCATCAATATCTTGATTCATGTTGTCCTTTGTACTCTTTTCAGAATTTTATCTTGCATTTCAGTATGTTTTTCGTTAAAGGACCATGGAGTAAACAACTTGGTCAACAAATCATCTCGAAATATCAATGAGATCGCTCACCCTTCCCCCCTCATGAGCCCCATGCCCATGGAGACCACATGAACATCCGATTGTCTTTCTTCGTTTTGATGTCGTTATTGCTGCTGTCCGCCTGTGCGGCCCATCAGAAACCGTCTTCCCATACAGCATTGCCTGACAGGGGCAAAGAGGCTCGAATCGCCGCCGAAGGACAACCCGGCGCATCAATCCTGCTCGATGGGGAAGAACGCCGTTCACTTCTCGACCCTCCCCTGGATGCCTACGGACGAATCGACGTGGATACCGACTCCCCGCTGACGGACGCAGAGAAAAAAGCCTTGGAATCGCCCTTGGAGTTTGAATTTGTCCTGGATATTCAGGAGACCAGGGAAGTCGAGCGCTTTTTTCGCTATTTCACCCATGAGGGCCGTGAGCGTTTCGAAATGTGGCTGAAGCGATCCGAACAGTTCCTCCCCGAGGTCCGCGACATTTTCGCCGAATACGGCCTGCCTCATGACTTGATCTATCTTCCGTTCCTGGAAAGCGGCTACAATCCTATGGCCTATTCCCGGGCCGGCGCTGGCGGCATGTGGCAATTCATGCCCAGGACGGGCGAATCCTTCGGCATGACCTTCGATTGGTGGCTCGACCAGCGCCGTGACCCTCGGATGTCCACCCATGGCGCTGCCGCTTATCTCTCCCGACTTTACGACATGTTTGGGGACTGGAATCTGGCCCTGGCCGCCTACAACGCCGGGGAAGGGCGTATTTCCAGAGCCATGCAGCGTAGCGGAACAGACAACTACTTCGACTTAGCCGCCATCAATAACCTGCTGGCTTTGGAAACCCGTCACTATGTCCCCAAATTCATGGCCATTTTGAAAATTATCCAGAACCTGGAAGAACTGGGATTTGCCCCGATTAACTGGGACAACACCACAAAACTGGCTGAAATCGAGATCAAAGGCGGAACCGACCTCGTAGCCCTGGCCAACTCCTGCGGCATGGACTGGGACAGCTTTCGCCAACTCAACCCCGCATTTCGTCGTCAGGTTAGCCCTCCGGGAATGAACCTGTCCATCTTTGTGCCCGAGGACAAGCAGGCTACCGTGCAGGCCTACCTTAAAAAACCCGCGACTGCTCCGTTTTCTGGATTTCATCGTTACCAGGTGCGTCGAGGTGATTCGTGGTATGTCCTGGCCTCCCGCTTTGACACGCCAATTGATGTATTGAAACGAATCAATAATCGGACCAGCAATACCCTGCGGATCGGTGAATCGGTTATGGTTCCGGCGTCCCCAGCAGCAGTGGCTGCTGCTCAGCAAACAGGCGGAGCCTCCGCAACCCAGCAACGGGCCAGCCAGCGCGCCAACCATGTGGTCCAGTCGGGAGATACGTTGTGGAGCCTGTCCAGGCGACACGGAGTCACGGTTCAAACTCTGGCCCAGGCTAACGGCATATCGACCGGCTCCACCTTGCGCGTTGGACAGCGCCTGTACATTCCCCAGATCGAACGGTCAGGTACCCGGACGGCGTCGGCCACGACCAACGTGGTTCAGTATCGCGTCCGTAGCGGCGACACTCTGTGGCGCATCGCCCAGCGTTATGGCGTAACAACCAGCAATCTGGTCGCGTGGAACAAGCTGCCGCGTAACGGGCTGATCCGACCCGGCGATAATCTCAAAATTTTCGTTACACGGTAACGCGGATCGAGCCGATTGGCTCGAAACTATCCGACCTCGCCGAGGGCGGATGAAAGCACCTCCCGGACGGGTTCGTCCGGGAGTTCTTTTTTGGTCCAGAGACGAAACTGCCCTTGAGCCTGGGCGATGAACATCTCCAGCCCGCCGATGGCCTGGATGCCGCTTTCCTTGGCTTGGCGGAGAAAACACGTCTCCTGAGGATTGTAGGCCAGATCGTAGGCGATGCGAATATTGGACATTTTGCCAGGCCAAGGACTCATTTCCTCGTGCTTCCCGGACATGCCCAATGGCGTTGCATTGACCACCAGATCTCCGCTCCATTGCCCACGTTTTTCCCAGGAAAGCTGTTCGCATCCCGCTTCTCGAGCCAGGGATTCCGCGTTTTCCGGGCTGCGTCCGCAGACTGCGATCCGTTCGGCACTGATCCGCTTCAAGCCCCATACCACGGCTCTGGAAGCCCCCCCGACGCCAAGGACCAGCGCCGTCCTGATCTGACTCCGCCGAGCCATCAGCGGGGCCAAAAAACCCTGGACGTCTGTATTATCGCCCCAGAGTTCCTCACCGCTCCAAAACAGCGTGTTCACGGCTCCGGCGTGAAGAGCGTCCACGGTCAGACCGTCCAGGTAGGGCATGACCATTCGCTTGTGGGGAATGGTCACACTGACTCCTTGGATCGGCAAGGTCCGCATGGCCGTGATAAACTCCGGCAGTCGGTCCGTCGGCATCGGCCACCGACAATACACGGCCCCCAAATTGTAGTGTTGGAAGCCCCAGTTGTGGAGTAGGGGGCTCAAGCTGTGCCCCAGCGGATGTCCGATGATTCCGTAGAGTCGCTCAGGGATGAAGATCGGCTTGATTGCACTCATGGCGGAGAAGGGTAGGGGCGGGTTTGAAACCCGCCCCTACTCAGGCCCGGACCGCGTCGGCCCCAGCCTGAATAGCCTGTTCGTTGGCGGGAATCATTTTCGCGTAGTTCGGAGAAATGACCTTTTTCAGGCTGGCTTTGAGCACGTCCAGCGGCACGACGCCGGTCAGTTGAGCGTACGCCCCGATGGCCACCATGTTGGCCATTTTGGTGTTGCCGAGGCTGTCGGCGATTTCATTAGCTGGAACGCCAACAGCCTGCACCCGCGCCGTGTCGGCAAGCGCCATGTCCACCAGGGAGGAATTTACCACCACGACACCCCCATCCTGGACCCGAGGCTGAAACTTGTCCAGAGACGGACGGTTCATGGCTATCAACGATTTGGGCAGATGGATGATCGGCGAACCGATATCGTCCTTGGAGACGACTACTGTGCAGTTCGCCGTGCCGCCGCGCATTTCAGGACCGTAAACCGGCATATAGGTCACGTTGAGCCCGTCTTCCATAGCGGCGTAGGCCAGAAGCGTCCCGATCAGCATGACCCCTTGACCGCCGAATCCGGCCACGATGACGTCTTGATAACCGCTCATCCTTCCACCTCCGTACCTTCAGCGGCTTGTTCCCCCATGAGATTCTTGTAGGTTCCCAAAGGGAAGTAGGGGATCAGTTCCTCGGAGATGCGCTTGTTGGCCTGTACTGGGGTCATTTTCCAGTTGGTGGGGCAGGTGGCCAGGATTTCCACGAACCCCAAGCCAAGGTTGTTCAAGGGAGCTTCAAAGGCCCTGCGTACGGCCTTTTTGGCCGCCCGAACGTGCTTGACCGAGTCCACGGCCACCCGGGCCGCATAAGCAGTCCCCCCGAGAGATGCGATGATTTCGGTCATCTTGATCGGCTCGCCCTCGTTGTCCGCGCATCGTCCCCCCGGACAGGTCGTGGTCCGCTGGCCGACCATGGTGGTGGGGGCCATCTGGCCTCCGGTCATTCCGTACACCGTATTGTTTACGAAGACGATGGTCACCCGTTCCCCGCGGTTGGCGCAGTGCATGGTTTCGGCCATGCCGATGGAGGCCAGATCCCCATCACCCTGATAGGTGAACACAGCCGCCTCGGGCCGGGCGCGCTTGACGCCGGTGGCCACGGCCGGGGCGCGACCATGAGGCGCTTCCACGCTGTCCACCTTCAGATAGTTATAGATGAATACCGAGCAGCCTATGGAGCCGATGCAGATGGCTTTTTCAGACAGTGCCAACTCGTCCAGGCACTCCGCGACGAGGCGTTGGGCCACGCCGTGTTGACAGCCCGGACAATAATGGGTCGGAATGTCCGCCAGTACGCCGGGCAAGGTGAAAGCCGCCTTACCGTTTTTCATGAGTTCACCCCCAATGCAGCAAGGATGGGTTGTTCAAAGTCTTCAGGAGTCGGCAGATTGCCGGGCATTTGGCCATAAAAGTCCGAATCCGCATGCTTTCTAACGGCCAGCCGAACGTCGTCCACCATCTGTCCCAAATTGTGTTCGATGGTCAGGAAGCGCTTGCCCGCGGCGGCCAGCTTGTCCAGTTCCCGGCTGGGAAATGGAAACAAGGTTATGGGCCGATGCAGGCCAACTTTTTTGCCGGACGCCCGCATTTTGCGGATGGTGCTTTTGGCAATGCGACCGATGGAGCCGAAGGCGACCACGATCAGCTCTGCGTCATCCACGAGGAAGTTTTCGAAAAGCACGTCTTTTTCCATGGAGGCGTACTTGTCGCGCAGGCGAAGGTTGTGTCCGGCCAACGCGCCGTCGGTCAGGTGCAACGACTTCAGCAGTCGAGGGTCGCGTTGCCCCTTGCCCGTCAGGTTCCACCCCAGGTCTGGGCTGTTGCTTTCCGTCTCTTTGTTGCTACCCAGCGTAACGGGCTCCATCATTTGCCCGATGATGGCGTCGCCGAGAAGCATCACGGGATTGCGATAGGCAAAGGCCAAATCAAAGGCCTTACCGATCAGATCGTATGCCTCCTGTACCGTGCCGGGTGCCAGGACGAACTGCCGGTAATCCCCGTGTCCACCGCCTTTGACGGCTTGATAATAATCGCCTTGAGACGGACCAATATCGCCCAATCCAGGTCCGCCGCGGCTGATGTTCACGATCACGGCGGGCAGTTCCGTGCCCCCCATGTAGGAGATGGCCTCTTGCTTTAGCGAGATTCCGGGGCTCGACGACGAGGTCATGGCCCGTATTCCGCAAGCCGCCGCGCCCAAGAGCATGTTGGCCGCGGCCACTTCGCTTTCAGCCTGCACGAACACGCGTCCAAGGTTGGGCATGACCTTGGACATATATTCGGGAATATCGTTCTGCGGCGTGATGGGATAGCCGAAAAAGCACTGGCAACCGGCATCCACGGCGCCGCGACAAATGGCCTCGTTGCCCTTGATTAAGACTCGTTCACCCGGCGTGGACATCGGCGGTCTCTCCTTTCTTGGCTTTTGCCGGCTTGCGCCATACGGATACGGCATAGTCCGGACAGATCAGCGCGCACGCCGCGCAGCTCGTACACTCTTCCACCACCTCGTCGCGTACCTCCACGACCTTGTAACCGGACGTGTTGAATCGCGAGGACATGGTGATGATTTCTCCGGGACAAACCGTCATGCACAGCGCACAGCCCTTGCATCGGTCTTCCCGAAACTCAACTGGTCTCATCATTTTTCCTCCAGGTCAGACCTCTGAACATATTCCGTCGGTAGAGACGGCTTTCGAGCATTTACGCGAACCGAAACGATTTGAAAAGTCAGCTTGAAAACTTTCTTCATCGCATTCTCCACGACGGCCCAATTTTCGTCGTCTTTTCGACAAGGGTTCAGCCCTCGAAACTCACGGACGAATGAGCATTGCGTCCCCGTATGAAAAAAAACGAAACCCCTCGGCCACGGCCCTTCGGTAGGCGGCCAAAATTCGTTCCCGACCGGCAAAGGCGCTGACCAATACCAGTAAGCTTGACTTCGGAAGATGGAAGTTGGTGATCAACCTGTCCACGACCTGAAACGTGAATCCCGGGTAGATGTACGTATCCAACCAGCCCTCAAACGGTTCTACTCCGCCCAGAATGGCGGCGACGCCCTCCAGGGTGCGCATGCTCGTGGTTCCCACGGCGACTATCGCCCGGCCTTCGTGCTTTGCCCGTCGGACCGCCTCTGCAGTGCTTTGGGTGAGCTTCACATATTCGCCGTGCATCCGGTGGTCACGGATATCGTCGCTCCGGATTGGGCTGAACGTACCGTACCCGACATAGAGCGTCACTTCGGCCCATTCATGTCCGGCCTGAATAAGCTTATCGCGCAACGGCGAGGTGAAATGCAGACCGGCTGTCGGAGCAGCGATGGAACCGGCCTCCTGGTCATCGGCGTAAACGGTTTGGTATCGTTCCTGGTCTTGTTGGTCCGATGGGCGGCGAATATAGGGGGGGAGGGGGATTTCCCCGGAAACCCGTAAAATCTGTTCCAGGGACAATTCGGACGGCCAGCTTAATTCCACTTTCGTTTGCCCGAATGCACCTTTTTCCAGAACTTTTGCCTGGATCTCGCTGAATTGAAATACTTTTTCGATCTTGGCCTTTTTGGCTGGACGAAGCAACACGTCTCCCGTCACGAATGATTTTCTTTTCTCGGTGCGTTGGGCGCGACGTAAAAGATTGAGCGGCGTCAACAGGAGCATTTCCACGCTGCCACCATGCTCTCCAACTGTCCGAAGCCGCCCCGGCACCACGCAGGAATTGTTGACCACGATCAGTGAGCGTCGCGGAAGGTGGCCCAGGATATCTTCGAACACACCCACCTCCGGCGACTCATCACCCTTTCCCATGATCAAAAGGCGCGACCCCTCGCGGGTTTG
>SKYX01000400.1 GCA_007127655.1 Desulfonatronum sp. | reverse complement strand
TCCGGATAATCCATGTTGCCGATCTGGGCATAGATTCTCGGATTGATTTTCCGAATTTGTTCCAGGATGCGCTCCGCCGCGGGCTTCTTGCCCCGGTTGGTCAGGTCCCCGCTGACCAGGACCGCGGCGGCTTCGGCCAGCTCCGGGAGCAGGCGGACATTGCCGGTCTGTTCATGAATGTCGCCGAATCCGATCCAAAAAGGGAATGTGCTCACAGTCTACCTCCATGCTGGGCCGTGCTAAAACTCCCAGCCTAATCCGATTTTCCAGCCAGTCAACTCATAGCCCTTCATGTATGATCCGCCGAAGGACAGCCTGGAAAGATAGGCGGCATAATCCTTGATATCCACAATGAAGTCCAAGCCATACTCGTACATGGTCCGCAACCCCATGCCCGTTCTCAGATCTCCAAAATAATCCGTTCTGCCGACAAAGGGCTTGACCGATATTTCTCTATTGAAAAGAGAACGTCCCAGAGGAAAATCATAATCCACGACCAGATGGGTGATGCTGCTGTTTGATGTAATCTGCCCATACCTGCCCTTGGAGCGAAATACTTTTGAGTACTGAGTCAGGAATTGCGCGTCAAAGCCAATCGTCCCGGGACCAAAAGGATAACCCAGGGAGTGCTTTACACCCGGGCTGATGGTGAAGAGTTCGACGGTGGTGTCGTAAAGATCACGGTGAAAAGAGGGGTGGCGCTGGATAATGTAATCCGTGATCATCAATCTTGCGTATTGCTTGTGGTGAACATGCGTGTAGGCGATGCCGAGCGACGGCTCTATGGAGAGATTTTGAGCGTATTCCCATTTTACGCCCGTTCTCAATCCCAGACTGTTTGTCTTTATCTTCACCTTTTCCCGCTTACCGAAGTCTTCTTCAAATGGTATTCGGGAATCCCACGGCTCAAGAACGCGGGTGTATTCGCTATACCCGTAGGTCAGCTTGATAAACGGCTGCAGGGGGTGTTCTTTCCTGAAATATACGGGAATCGGGAGTTTGAATATCTCAAGCGACGCGTCGGGCCCGTCATCATATTTCGCGGTAAACGATCCCTGCATCAGGCTTGGCTGGGATGTAAACGCCGAGAAAAGCGCGCTGCTCAACTTAAAGTAGAGTTCCGCGTCTTTTTGGAGTTGGGCAAAGTCAATGTCTACATTGATAATGATTTCGTCCGCTTTGGCGGGGGAAGTTATCCAAAGAATCAGAAACGTGAAGAGCAGGATGGTGTGTCGTCGCATGCTTTCCTCAGCCTGCGTTGCGGGAATCCACGTTTAAGAAGAAACGTAATGGACAACCTGGGGATCGAGCGGGCCTGGTGGGGCGAGGTTAGTGGTTGAGCTATATATGGCTCGGTTTCCTCTCTTGCTCCCGGACGCCGTTTTCCCAGTCCTCCAGTGGGACGGCCTCCTCGATGAGCATGACCGGGATTTCATCCTTGATGGGGTAGACGACCTGGCAGGGCGCGCAGGTCAGGCCGTCCTCGGCCGGGGTCAGGGTTACGTCGGCCTTGCACTTGGGGCAGGCCAGGATGTCGAGCAGTTCTTTGTTCAGGGCCATGGGATGGGTCTCCTTTTGGAAATGATTTTTTTTGAGGCAGCTTTACTGGGAAACCCGAGACAGGGCGTGCAGGGCCAGGACCAGGATGTCCGGCTCGGCCACGAGGCTGGCCTTGGGGCAGAGTTCGAGCACGGCCTTGTGCAGTTCCTGCTTGCGGGTCACGAACACGGCATGAGTGTCCGGGCAGCATTCCAGGGTCGCCCGGAGCATGGGCAGGTCGGAAAAGGTGTCTCCGCAAACCAGGTGCGGCCCTTTCTCCAGGTTCAGCCCCAGGGCCTGGTCCAGAAACAGCACCCCGTCGCCCTTGTCGAAGTCCTTGCGCTCGTCGCCGGAGCCGATGGTCAGGATGATTTCGATGTCCAGGCCGGTGTCCTCGATGCGCAAGGCGTGACCATCGGGGTCGTGGCGCTCCACCAGATTGGTGACGGTTTTCAGGAAGGCCAGGGATTCGGCCTCGGGGACGGACCCGGAAATGTCCTGGCGGGCCACGGTGAGTTGGCCGAATTTTACCTGGAGGCCTGAGCCGATCAGGCCGAATTTTCGGTTTTCAGGGCGTTCCAGTAGGTTGCTCAGGTCGCCGTGCAAATTTTGCAGCACGCGATTTTGCTCCTCCGAGGCCGGGAAGCTGCCGTAGGCGTCGGCGAGGTCCATGTACTCTCGGCCTTTGGACGCGGCCATGACGTAGGTCTTGGGCGGAACGACGCTGACGTCCAGGAGCCCCGGGCCGGACAGCGGGCCGGAGGTGACGACGATGGGGCAGGTGGCGCGGCTTCGGGCGAAGCGGGTCAGAAAGACCGCGTTGTACACGGCCTGGACCGAGGAGCGGTAGCGGCCGCAGTAGTTGTTTACCGTGCCGTCGCGGTCCGTGATGAAGCAGCGCAAGGTCGTGGCGCCCAAGGCCTTGGTCAGCCGCTGGGCCAACTGATCGGCCTGGGAAAGCAGGCCGGGGGTCTGGTCTTCGATGACCAGCTTTAGGGCTGTTTCGCCCAGCTCAAGGTAGGTCACGTCTCTGGCCAGTTCCGTGATTTCGTAGTCCAGGTCAACGGTCACGGCGTTGTTGTCGTCCATGCGCAGCAGTCGTTCGAAAGGTTTTTCTGATTCAGTGTTCGGAATCTGCTTTAAACTTTCCAGGGCGTTACGCAGCGAAGCGATATCCGATTCCGCGGGGTCTCGCCCGGCCAGGGAGTCTTGAACGGCCTTGCGTCGGACAAGGGCCGTTTGGTCCATGAGATGGTAAAATTCTTCAAGGGTCTGGATGGGGTGGTGTTCAATAGTCTTGGTCATGAGAAGCTCCGGAAAGGTTTGGCTGCCAGTTTTGCACTTGGTTGGCATTTTTCATGCATAGTAAGAAACCACCATGGCCGGGTGGGAAAAAAATGCAAAGTCTCCCTAAAGATGTTTGCGATTTGGTCGATACAGTAGGTAACAAACCCCAGAAAAAAGGAAAAGGAGGCGAATTATGGAAATGCCCAAGATCAACCCCGCTGTTATGGAAATCCCGAAAGCACAGCCGGCTGAAACCGTTTCTCGGGAAGGTCAGTCCCAGGCCGAGTCCATGAAGAACATTCGTAAAGCCCGCTTGCAGCGACAAGTGCTGCAAGACCCTACTGTCATCTCCAAGCTCGTGGCCATGGAAACCACGTCGGTCTACAATGCCAAAGGAGACATCGTCCAGGCCGTGTCCGGTGCCAGCCTTGAGTCTTGACCGCCGCTCGCACGGCTTCTGAGGGGCTTGCTTGAGGTTCCGTTGAGGAGCCTCCAGCCCTCGGAAGCCGTGCGGAGCGTACTGGACTTCTCAACCTCGATGTCTCCATATTCACTTCCTTCGCAAATCCCTCCATCGTATCGAGCCTCAAACCGGCGGACCCTGGTGAATCATTTCGGCCAGGGTTAATCGAACTTTTCCGGGTTTTTGGGTCATGCTCCGCAGGTAGTCCATCTCCAGTTCCACCAGACGACGGTAAAAATCCGTCCGGTCCAGCTTGGGCAAATCCGTGCCGCTCGCCGCCAACTCCTGACTCCGGAAACACCCGGGAAACTCCTTGGCGACCCCGTTGGGCAATGTAAAGACGTTGGGCACGCCGTGCAGCCTGCAGATCATCAGCCGGTGCGCGTACAGGATGCACCGGCCGTCCTCATTCAGGGGACACATGATGTCCGGAGCGCGCTGTTCGGCCAGTATCTCCCTGGCTTGCTCCACATATTGGGCTGCCCGTGATCGGACATCCCGCAATCGCGTTTCCGGAAGTATTGCCAGCCCCTGCCAGAGATAAGCCCACTCTACGTGGGTGTGGTGCTGAAAATAGCTGGTGCAGCAGTTGTCCGGACAGTCTGTGCAGGTCAGGCCGATGTTCGCGGCGATGTCGGCGTATCGGTTCTCCATGTCCGCATAGAGGCGGGGCAAGTGGAGAAGCGGGTCCTCGGGCATGGAACCTCCCAGGGTGTCGAGTTCGACATTTCTGTGTCCAAATACTTTTTTGAACGACGTTATTGGGGTAGAAAAGAGGGCACAGCTGATAACGTATTGACGTTATTGTTTCTTGTTGCGTGTTCTGGTTGGCATGTATTTTGGTTATATCGTGGAATCCTCAGACAGAGCCGGAGCGGGGCGTGGGGGCGGAATTGGCTGCATGCGACGGAGATGGCCGCCGCTCTGCGCTTCCTTCGGCAATGTTCGGGATATTTCGCGTGCGACCGGTCGGCTTCTTTTTGCAAAATCGGATGGCACTCATGGTGCGTGCCACTCGATCCAACCTGTATCCCAATGGGAGCGATCATGCAGAAGGAAACCTTGGAAAAAGTTCTTGAGTACGCATCAATGCCCTTGCACGGCACGTTGTCCCGCAAGCTGCGCAAGGGGCTGAAGATCCAGATCAACGAAGGCCGGATTTACGATGGTGCCGTTTTGTTCCTGGGAACGGAGTTCATCCGAATCACGGAAAAAGAAGGCGCAATGACCCTCAACAGCTACTATTCCTGGGAAGGCGTTCAGTCGATCCGGACATATAGCCCCGAGGCCGAGTAGGTATAGGAAGCATACCGATACGGGTCCTAGGCCTTTTGGGGCCTGGAAGGTATCGGTGAGGACCAGGAGCCGTCCGGTTGTCCGCGATGAAAAAGAACATCACCCCTTGGACTGCTCGAATCCAGGCAACATCATTTTGCGCTCAACATACTGTAAGAGCAGCGTGGCCAGGGTGACCAGCAGCAGATAGTACAGGCCCAGGGCCACGAAGACCTCGATGTTGCGCCAAGTCTGCTTGGCGATGGTCCGGCCGATGCCGGTCAGTTCGTTGAGGGTGATGATAGAGGCCAGGGACGAGTATTTGATCAGATAGATGATTTCGTTGCCGCATCCGGGCAAAGCTCGGCGTAGGGCTTGGGGGAGGACCACCCAGAGTACCGTTTGCGTCTTGGTCATGCCCAGGGCCTGGGCGGCCTTGATCTGGCCGTGGCGGATGGAGAGCAGGGCGCCCCGGATGTATTCGGAGTGGTAGGCCCCGCTACATAAGGTAAAGCCCAGGATCGCCGCGGACATGGGCGAAAGCACGATCCGTGCGTCTCCGATCTGGAGATGGGGCAGGGCGAAGTACCAGAAGAACAGTTGCACCACCAGCGGCGTGCCCCGAAAAATGGACACATAGGCCTCGTTGAGCAGGCGAACCGGGGTTGGGGCGTAGACCCGCAACGAGCCAACCACCACGCCCAAGGCCAGCCCCAGCAGGGCCGAGGGCACGATCACGGCGATGCTGACCCAGAGCCCCTGGTTCAGGGCCGGGGCCACGTCCGTTATGAAAAAATGCCAGTAGTCGCTCATGTCCTGCCGCGTCTGCTCTAGAGTTTGCTGACCGAGGTGGCGCCTGAAGTGGTGCTTGGGGACGCGCTACTGCGCTCAGCCGCGCCCAGGTCCCCGGAGAGTTCGTTGATCTTGGCGCAAAAGGCCATGGTCCGGGAGGTGGCTCCGGGGGCCAACAGGTGCGTCGGGCTGCCGCGTTCCACGATCCGGCCCTTTTCCATGAACAGAAACTCGTGGGCCATGGTGGCGGAAAAGGCGATCTGGTGCGTGGCCATGATCATGGTCATTCCGGCTGAGGCCAGGAAGCGGATCACGGCCAGGACCTCGCCGATGAGTTCCGGGTCCAGGGCGCTGGTGGGTTCGTCCAGGAG
>SKYX01000135.1 GCA_007127655.1 Desulfonatronum sp. | reverse complement strand
GGTGCTTCCGATCAGGGCCTTGGCATGGGCCAGATTTTCCAGGGAAAGGCGGAACGGGTCCAGAGAGGCGTCGGGCAGGGCGTAGGCGGCGATGAGGTTTTCGCTCAGAGCGGGCTCCATGCTCCGGGCATCGGCCAAAGCGACGCTTTGCGCCTGAATCCCCGCGGCCTGGCACCATCCCGGAAAATCCGCGATGTATTGCTCGTCGTCCCCGGCCACGGCCACGTAAAGTCCTCCACATTCCTCAATGCACTGCGGGGCCAGGCGCTTCAACAACTCGTTCTCTTCCCGACACTCCCGAGCGGAATGAACGTCCCCGGCCACGTACCGCCCCCCGCTGTGCAGCAACCCGTGATTGCCTCCGGAGGCCCCGGAATTGACGTCCCCCCGTTCCACCACCACCGAGGAAACGCCCCGCAAAGCGAGATCCCGCGCAATCCCCGTACCCACGGCCCCGGCGCCGATGATTAAAACATCCGTTTGCATGTCGATTTATGGAGCGAGGTGAAGGTTTTGGATGCTCACGATTGAGGGAACAAATTCAGATGGTTGTATTGACGCATGTTCACCGATGCCGCGCTTCGCCAGCCGAAATCCATGTATACGAACCGCGAAATTCGCACAACCATTGCTTCAGAAAAAGGCCTGGGCTAAGCACATGAACGGACGAACAAGCCGACTTTCTTTTGTCGAGATAAACGCAACTCTCCAACCGTGAACGGTGAACCATGAACCCGGAATCCTCCTCCACGCTTTCCACCGACATCACGGCCCCCACCTTTCGACGCCGGGCCCACGACCTCCTTCCCCGGGACGGCAACTACACCATGTGCCTGAGCTGCGGCCTGTGCTCCTCCGGATGCCCGGCTTCCGGCCTGGCGGACATGGATCCACGGAAGTTCGTACGCATGGCCGCCCTGGGGCTGGACGCGGAATTGCTCCAGACCCCCTGGGTCTGGATGTGCACCCTGTGCAAGCGCTGCCAGCACGTCTGCCCGATGAACATCGACATCCCCAGCCTGATCTACCACGCCCGGACCTGCTGGCCCCGGGAGCAACGGCCCAAAGGCGTGGTCGCCTCCTGCGACCAGTCCCTGCGCACCAAAACCGGCTCAGCCATGGGGGCCAGCCCCGAAGATTTCAAGTTTGTCGTCGATGATGTCCTGGAAGAGGTCCATGCGGTTCAAAAAGGCTTTGAACTGTTGCGGGCCCCCATGAACAAGCCGGAGACCTTTTTCTTCCTGAATCAGAATTCCCGGGAACCCATGACCGAGCCGGATGAAATGGTTCCGCTCTGGAAAATCCTGGACCATGTCGGCGCGGACTGGACATACGGTTCTTTGGGCTGGGCCGCGGAAAACTACTGCATGTTCGCGGCGGACGAAGCGGCCTGGGAGCGCATCGTCCGGGAAAAGGTCAAGGCCGTGGAGGACCTGGGAGCCAAGGTCTGGCTGAACACGGAGTGAGGCCACGAATTCTACGCGGTCCGGGTCGGGCTGCAAAAATTCGGCATCACCCCGAACTTTCGCCTGGAAAGCATCATCACCTGGTACGCTCGCTGGATCCGGGAGGGCAAGCTGCCCGTGACCAGCGACTGGAACCGCGACCTGGGGATCAAGTTCACCGTGCAGGACCCGTGTCAGCTGGTCCGCAAATCCCTGGGCGACGAAATCGCCAACGACCTGCGCTTCGTGGTCAAAAGCGTGGTCGGCCCGGAGAACTTCGTGGAGATGTATCCCTGCAAGTCCAACAACTATTGTTGCGGAGGCGGAGGCGGCGCGCTCCAGGCAGGCTTTCCCGAAGCCCGCAGGGCCTACGGGCTGCGCAAGCGGGATCAGATCCTGGCCACCGGTGCCACCTACTGCATCGCCCCCTGCCACAACTGCCATTCCCAAATCCACGACCTGGCCGACCACTTCGGCCACAACTGGCACACCGTCCACCTCTGGACCCTGATCTGCCTCTCCCTGGGCATGCTCGGTGAAAACGAACGGGCGTATCTTGGGGGGGATTTGAAGGGGTTGGGGCTGTTGCTCGCGACTTGAGGAACGGACTTGCTGCCTGGTGAAGCGAGTACCCGCAAGCGAGAATCACCAAATCCACCCCGGCAAGGAAGGCCTGCTTGATCTTCCGACTCACCTCTTCCGCGTCGCTGATCCCCGCATCGCGCTCGCGCCTTTCCTCGCGATCGAAGGACTTGCTTGTATTTTCTCACTGCCGCAATCATGATAATTGCCTTTATCACGAGAAAGACGGCGATCACGCAGGGCAATGATTCAGCTGCGTGATCCCGCCCCTCTGTTTGAAGAGATGAAAGGACCAAGGAGAGAAAAGGGAAGTGCGCCAAAAAATCCGTATTCTTATCGAGGATTGATAATGCAGACAGCCAAACAGGTTCTCGATTCAGCTAACACACATAGGGCGGACGGCCATGCCCATGATCAACGGGAACAGCCTTCCCTGGGGCTGCAGACAAAGTTTCTGATCGGCACTTCCCTGATTCTCCTGGCTTTTTGTTTTGGAGGAGCTTTGTTCATTTACTTTTATGAACAGCGCCAGCTTATGGACAAGGCCTATGCCGAGTCGGAAATGGTCATGTCCGCTGTGGAAGCCAGCAGGGCTTATGTTCGCGAGGAACTGCGCCCCGTAATGCAAGAAGTAATGGGGCATGACTTTTTCCTGCGCGAGGCCATGTCCACCTCGTATGTTGCGAGAGCCTTCGCGGATCGTCTTTCACCAGCCCTGCCCGATATCGAGTATCGTCGCACCTCGATCAATGCCCGCAATCCGAAATATGAATCCCGAGAATCCGAAGTGGAAATGATTGCCTATTTCCGGGAACATCCCGACGTTCTGGAGTGGCAGGGGATCGTGGAGGTGGAAGAGCAGCCTGAATATCGCCGCTACAAGCCGGTCTACTTTGAACAGGAGTGCCTGCGCTGCCATGGCGATCCGAAACACGCACCGACGGAATTGATCGAAACCTACGGTTCCGTGGGAGGATTTGGGCGCAGGGCCGGGGATTTGGCTGGAGTGATCTCCGTAGGCATACCCGTGCATACGGCCCTGGACCAGTTGAAGAGCAGGGCCGTTTCCGGGTTCCTCGTAATTTTTGCGATCCTGTTTTTCATCTTTGTCGCTCTGGGCGTCCTTTTCAATAAAATCGTCGTCTCCTCTCTCCGAGGCTTGTTGGTTTCCTTTCAGAAATCTTCCGGCCATCAACAGGACCATCTCCAGGTCGAACCGACTCGAGATGAGTTGAGTCTGCTGGGCGTCAGCTTCAACGCAATGCTGGAAGAACTGCATGCTTCCAGAGAAAAAATGCAATCATGGAATACAACCCTCGAACAGGAGGTGAACCGGATCAGGGAACAACTGGAAAAAGCCCAGGAACAGCTTGTTCATGCGGAAAAGATGGCCGCCTTGGGCCGCATGACCGAAAACGTAACCCATGCCATCAGAAATCCACTGACGTCCGCGGGAGGTTTTGCCCGTCGCCTGGAAATGGTTGCCCAGAGTGAAGAAGAACGCCGTTATGCCGGAATTATTCTGGCCGAACTGCGCCGCCTGGAAAGAATGTTGAAGGAACTGCTTATCTATAGCCGTGAAAAAGCTCCTCTTTCCGCGAACCAATCCCTGGCCGAGGTGCTGCAAGACGTCCTGGATCGCTATCAGCGACAAATCGATGAACGCGGGATTGAAATGCATGCGCGCATCTCTTCTTCGCTCCCCTTGATATCGATGGAAGTGGAGCAGATCGAGATTGTCGTGAATCAATTGCTGGACAACGCCCTGGAGGCCCTGCCCGACGGGGGGCGGCTGAGCATCAGCGCGGAGGATGTTGAAAAGGAGAAGCGTCGCTGGATAGAGTTGATTGTCGCGGACAACGGCCCGGGCGTGCCGGAGGCCATGACCGGCGTTCTCTTTGAGCCTTTCACCACAGCAAAGGATCTCGGCTCCGGCCTGGGACTACCCATTTGCAAAAAAATCATCGAGGAGCATGGCGGATTCATTGAGGTTCACAGCTCGCCAGGACAAGGTGCCCGCTTTCACCTCTACTTTCCCGTGAAGTAACACTACAGCGAAACTTCTTGCTTTGATCATCAGGAGGCCTTGAGATTTGCCCACGGCAAGTCACGGAAAATGAGAAAAAAGCTGCTCGATCATTGCCCCAATCTGACCAGTTGACCTAAACGAAACGAGCGTCGCTTCGCTCCGAAAAAATGGTCAGTTTGTTCCGGATGAAAACTACCGACATCGCATCCGTCACCTGATTGTCCGGTATAATCACAAACACTCATGACAAGCCTCCCTCCTTGTCCAACTGTTCCGGCAATCCGCGTCCTTTCTCCGTGAACCGGTATTTCTGGAGGCGGCTGGCAATTTTGCGTCAGCGCTACCCGCGCGGAGAGTCGAGGACGTCTTCGGCAAGTTCGCGAATCCACGAGCGCGGCCCGCTCAGGTCTTCGAAGGCAAAAGGATTCAGGAACTGGTGGCCCCACATCATTTTTTCATCCATCTCGGTGCAGCCCGCCTCGTCGCACACTGTCCGCCAATGGTCGCCGATGGCTTTGATTTGCCCTCCGATCAGATTACAGGCGCTGGTCTCGGACAACAGAAAGAGGTGCGCGGCATCCAGACAGAGGGAGAGCTTGCTCATCCGTCGGTTGCCCTGGATGAGCATGGCTTGGGAGGCTTCCCGGCCCGTCCGGCCTTGGGGACAGATGTCGTAGGCCGGGGTGAGGGTAAGCATCCGGCCATCCCAGAAGGCTGAATGGTTGCGGGCGTGGTCGTCGGTATTGCCGACCAGAATGTTGAAGGTCAGCCGGCCGAAGAGTTCGCGCAAGGTTGTCGAGGCGTTTGTAAAGCGGTGCCGGATCAGTTCGGCGAATTGCTCATAGGAGGCGTACCGGGCCATCAGCTCATCCAGTTCGAGCATGGTCAGGGCCGTGACCATGGCTTTGCGCCGCCAGCCGTTGGGGGTACGTTCCCGGTCAAAGCGATCAATGAGCAGGACGTCCGTGTTCGCGGCCCGGGTCATGCGCACCGACGCGACGTCCAATCCGCAAAAACGAGCCAGGCGCATGGCGACGAACTCGGCCTTGAGCACGGCGTAGAGGTCCGTGGAAGAGGAGAACTTGGCGATGCGCTTTCCGTCGGCATCTTCCACCAGGGCCTTGGGACGCGCCCCGCCGATGGACGTGCCGTGGCGCAAGGCCTGGTCAAGGTCCGGGGTGAGGGCGAGGCCTTTTTCCACGCGTTCGGCAGCTTCCAGAAGTTCCTCCAGGGAAACCGTTCCGGAGGATCGAGGTTCAAACAACGTGGCCGAATGTTGAAAATCCAGCGCACCGATTCGGTCGGAGCCGGAGTTCAACAGATAGGTCAGTTCATCCGCCTGTCCGGTGTCCGTGGCCGGGCCGGACATTCCGAACAATCGAACGAGAATGACCCTGCGCCCCCAGGCGTCCGGGGAGGCGTCACGGATGCAGCCGGGCATGCGCATTCCCGGACGCGGCAACAGGCGACCGGATTGCAGAGGCAGTTCCGGGGCGTACAGCGGGATGGCGTTGTCCCGGGCCAGGTAGCTCCGTCCGTAATTGAAAACCAGGCTTTCGCCCTGGCCCGTGAGTCGCCCGGCCACCACGGGTTCCGTCTCCTCCGGAAGCCAGATCCAGACAAAGGCTTCCGTAAGCGGACCGCGCCTAGAAGTCGTCATGAACCTCACCCGGGCCCAG